>NZ_JBXKJL010000383.1:0-3627 GCF_056994735.1 Geomonas sp. | reverse complement strand
AGGAGATGGGGCAGATGCTGGAGGTCTCCATTTCCAAGAAGGTGGCGCTTTGCTACCGGTTCGCTCCCGACCTTCCTGCCATCAGCGGGGATGCCACGCAGCTGCGCCAGGTCATACTGAACCTGGTGATCAATGCCTCCGAGGCGATCGGCGACAACCGCGGGACCATAACCATCGGCACCGATTGCGTCCATTGCGACAGGGAATATCTTTCCGACTTCTGGATCGATGACCGTCTCCCTGAGGGGAAGTACGTGGTTGTCGAGGTGGCGGATACCGGGTGCGGGATGGACCGGGAGATCATTCCGAAGATCTTCGATCCCTTCTTCACTACCAAGTTCACCGGTCGCGGGCTCGGTATGGCGGCGGTCCTAGGTATCGTGCGCGGGCACAAGGGGGCCATAAAGGTCTACAGCGAGAAGGGGAAGGGGACCTCCTTCAGGATGCTCCTCCCCGCCGTGGCAGACGCAGCTGAAGTCCAGCGTGCCGAGGCCGCCGGCGACGGGCTTTTCAAGGGGGAGGGGACCGTCCTTCTGGTGGACGACGAGGAGAGCATAAGGGCCGTGGCGGAAAATATGCTGCAGGCGCTGGGCTTCAAGGTCCTTTGCGCCTCGGAAGGGGGGGAGGGTGTCGGGATCTTCCAGCGGTGCAGGGAAGAGATCGTCTGCGTCCTGCTCGACCTGACCATGCCACAGCTGGACGGGGAGGAGACCTTCCGGGAACTGCGGAAGATCGACCCTGAGGCGAGGGTGATCATTTCCAGCGGCTACAACGAGCACGAGGTGAGTCTGAAGTTCGCCGGGCAGGACAGGCTGCGCTTCATCCAAAAGCCCTTCAGGCTGGCAGACGTGAGCAGGAAGTTCAGGGAGATCCTGGGGTGAAACTACGCTGCCTTCGACAGTCTTTGCACTCCCTGGATAGTGCCCTTCTGGGTCGTCTTCCATAGATCGTACTGCATCTGCTGGACCAGCCAGCTCTCAGGGGTAGTGTCGAAGGCAATGGCCAGGCGCATCGCCATTTCAGGAGTTATCCCGCTTCTGGCATTGAGTACCGAAGAGAGTGCTTTTCTGCTCACGCCCAAAGCTCTCGCAGCCTCTGTCACAGTCAAGCCGAGCGGCTCAAGGCAAAGCGTCCGGATTACTTCGCCCGGATGCGGGGGATTGTGCATCATGACCTTCTCCTTCAATGGTAGTCCAGGTAGTCGACGTCATAGACATCATATCCTTCAAAACGAAAGAGAATGCGCCAGTTCCCACTGACGTCGACGGCGTGAAAGCCGCTATAGTTTCCTGCCAGCTGATGCAGACGCAGTCCTGGCAAATTCATGTCCATAGGGATCTGGGCAGCATCGAGACGCGCCAGAATGAGTCGAACCTTCGCGGCGTGGCTCGCTTGAATCCCGGCTTTGTTTCCGGAGGCAAAATATCTTTGCAAGCCTTTGTGCCTGAAGGACTTGATCATGATGGACTGTAACCTGTTGGGTTACAATTTGCAACCTGCAAAAAAGCGGGGGCGGATCAAACGATCCGCCCCCGCTTCTGTTCGTGCCTCTGTAAACCGCTTCGCTGCTACTTCGCTCCGGCCACCATCAGCTCGCTGACCAGCCTGCTGAAGCGCAGCGGGTCCTTGATGGCGCTTCCCTCGGTCAGCAGGGCCTGGTCGAAGAGGAGCTCGCAGTAGTCGGCCAGTTTCGGGTTCCCCTGGTCCTTCTCGTACATCGAGGTCATGACCTGCATGATCGGGTGGTCCGGGTTCAGTTCCAGAATCCGCTTGGACTCCGGCACGTCCTGGTTCATGGCCTTCAGGATCTTCTCCATGTTGGCGTTCAGGCCCATCTCGTCCGCCACCAGGCAGCAGGCGCTCTCGGTAAGACGCGAGGATAACCTGACTTCCTTGATGTTTTCCTTGAGGGTCTCCTGGATATAGGACATGAGGCCGCTGTACTCCTTCTTCGCCTCTTCCTTCTGGGCCTCCTTCTCCTTCTTTTCCTCCTCGGACTCCAGCTCCAGATCGCCCCTGTCGATGGCCTTCAGGTGCTTCTCGTTGTAGGAGTCGACCGCCTGTACCACCCACTCGTCGACGGGATCGGTCATGTAGATGACCTCGTAGTCCTTCTTGCGGAAGACCTCCATGTACGGGGAGTTTTCCACCGCCGCCCTCGACATGCCGGTGATGTAGTAGATCTCCTTCTGCCCTTCGGGCATCCGCTCCACGTACTCTTTGAGCGAGACGTACTTCCCGTTCTCGGTCTTCGAGCTCTCATAGAGCATGAGGTCCTGGAGCTTCTCCTTGTTGGCGTAATCGAAGTGGATACCTTCCTTCAGTACCGGCCCGAATTCCTGCCAGAACTTGAGGTAGTCCTCGGCGTTTTTCTCCTTCATCTCTGCCAGGGTGGAGATTACCTTCCCGACCAGGCTCTTCTGGATTCTCTTGATCTGCACGTCCTCCTGCAGGATCTCGCGGGAGACGTTGAGCGGCAGGTCGCTTGAGTCCACCACCCCCTTGATGAAGCGCAGGTAGTCGGGGAGGAGGGCCTCGCAGTTGTCGGTGATGTAGACCCGCTTCACGTAGAGGTGCACGCCCTTCTTGTGGTCCCTGAGGAAGAGGTCGAACGGCTTGTGGGACGGGATGTAGACGATCGACTTGAACTCGCTCACCCCTTCCGCCGAGTAGTGGATGGTGGAGAGCGGCTTGTCGTAGTCGTGGGAGATGTGCTTGTAGAACTCGAGGTACTCCTCCTCGGTGATCTCGCTCTTGGGCCTGGTCCAGATGGCCTTCATCGAGTTCAGGGTCTCCTCGGTGGTGGTGTCGATGGTGCCGCCCCCCTCGATGACCTTGCCGTCCTGGTCCTTGACCGGTTCGCTGCGGGTCACGTCCATCACCACCGGGTACTGCACGTAGTCGGAGTATTTCTTCACGATGGAGCGGATCTTCCACTCGTCGAGGAACTCCTTCATCTCCTCCTTCAGGTGAAGAACGATCTCGGTGCCGCGGGTTTCCTTCTCGCACTCCTCGATGGTGTAGCTGCCGTCGCCGGTCGACTCCCAGCGGCAGCCGTACTCCTTGCCCCCCGCCTTCCTGGTGGTCAGCGTCACCTTGTCGGCTACCATGAAAGAGGCGTAGAAGCCCACGCCGAACTGGCCGATCAGTTCCGGGTTATCCGCCAGGTTCCGCTCCTTGAGCGCGGCCACGAAGTTCCTGGTCCCCGACTTGGCGATGGTGCCGATGTTGTCGGCGACCTCGTCGATGCTCATGCCGATGCCGTTGTCGATTACCGTCAGGGTGCCGGCCTCCTTATCGGCGTGGAGTTTGATCTTCCAGTCGGCATTTCCTTCCAGAAGCTCCATGTTGGAGTGCGACTCGAACCTTATCTTGTCTATCGCGTCAGAGGCGTTGGAAATCAGCTCCCGCAGGAAGATCTCCTTGTTGGAGTAGAGGGAGTGGATCACCAGATCCAGGAGCTGCTGCACCTCGGTCTCGAACTTCTTGACGGTTTTGCCCATGTGTCGATGTTCTCCTTTTCAGCACTTTTTGGTAAGCTCACAGGAACCTAATCACTGCCCATCCGAATTTCAAGGGGGAAAACGTAAAAACGTGAAAGGTGAAAGGTGAAAGGTGAAAGGTGAA
>NZ_JBXKJL010000382.1:0-3197 GCF_056994735.1 Geomonas sp. | reverse complement strand
TGGCAAGAAGCAGACAGGAATTGAGGCGATGCTCAAGCATACTGTCACCACCCTTCCCTGCCTACGCCACCAGCTTAAGCCTGCGGCATAGCTTTAAGAATGACCCCGAAGAAAGATATAAGAGCGTCTTAAGAAAATGTCGAAATCGAGGAACGCTCTAGCTACGACGAGGGTACACTCTAGCGAAGGGCGGGACGTGTAAGTTCGCTGCAGACTTGCGAGGCTTGAACTGGACCGCGGCACCCCGGGCACTTCATACATGCATCCGAGACGCACACATTCGCTCTCCTGACACCACTACTTAGGCCCCAACGGTCAAAAAAGCCAGAATCACTCCCTTGGCCCAAGGGGATCTAGCCCTTTGCCCGCTTCATAAGACGAACGGGCCAGCTAATACCTGTCATTTGCAGAGCCTACAGATAACCCCGCCTTCGGTGCTCCTCCTCTTGTCGTGTCCCTCTTCGACTCTTGCGAATGAGTATAGTCAGACACTTGCCAGCCTGTCAAAGGTACCCCTAGCCGAACTGGCGGCTTGTACAAGCGTATTAGGTCCATGAAGAATCCTTCAGTCACGGTAAGGAATCTACGCGAAGTCACGTAACCCACTGCAACCATTACTTTTTACGCTATTTATTTAAAAGCATTAATAATACTGCGACGATAAACGCTCTATTCTCGTGTCTTCCGCGCTGGCAGAAATCTGTGCCCTTTCTCATCTTTTCTTCTATTCTCGCAGTCAATCGGCTTATTGTATTGTTTTTTTGAGAGACCTTTCACTGCGGGCAGCGGAGGAACCTCTGATGAGAAACCTGAACTCCGAGCCGGTCAGTATGAATGTTCACATATCGTGCGCCAGGGAAGCCTGGTCAAGGAGGAGGTGGTGAATATCGGCACTGAAACCTTGTAGTGGAACCCAGTGGGTAACCAATCCCGCCCGACCAAGGCTGGCCACCAGTCGGAAGCGAGTCTTACGTGGTGGTGAGGTAACTCACGCTGCGGAGCGTAGACAGCGAGTGTGCAGGCCGTGTGATGGAGCCCCGAAATAACTTCCACGTGGGAGCCGACGCTTTCATATGGGCGGAAGGCGACATCGAGACGTCGAAGGGCTGCTGATAGGAGACGGAAAGAGGCATGGTCTGCGGTAGTCGCGTGCGACGAAACATTCGGAGTCTCTGACGGGTCCTCTGAGCGCCCATGGCCTGACGTGGAGATCCCGCCGGGGTCTAAGAGCAGGGCATGCACACAAGGGGTTCCCCAGGAACCTGGGAGGCCCTCTCGTCTCCACGGAGAGGAGGTGGTACCGCCGAGCAAGGCAACGGAGTGAGGTGGGATGGGCGAGAGGGAGTCGGAGTACCTCATAGTACCCGAGAAGCAGGGGAACCCGCCCCAGGGGACCCTGTGGAGGGAAGGGGGTACCGAGTTATGGAGCTGCGGGAGGGAAAGATGGCGGGAAGATCGAGTCCCACAGTCGTCTCAACGAGACTTCAGCAGATAGCGGAGCTGGCGAGGCAGGCGCCGGAGATGGTGCTCACCACCCTGGCCCATCACATCGACGTCGAGCTTTTGCGCGAGGCGTATCGGCTAACCCGCAAGAGTGGTGCTGTTGGTGTGGATGGGCAGACGGCGGCAGCGTACGCCGAGAACCTTGAGGAGAATCTCCAATCGCTGCTCGACCGGTTCAAGTCCGGTACCTACAAAGCACCACCTGTGCGGCGGTCGCACATTCCGAAAGGCGAGGGCACCAAGACCAGACCGATCGGGATACCGACCTTTGAGGACAAGGTGCTCCAGAGGGCGGTGGTCATGGTGCTGGAGGCGGTCTACGAGCAGGATTTTCGGGATTGCTCCTACGGGTTTCGGCCGGGCAAATCAGCGCATCAGGCTCTGGAGGTCCTGTGGAAGGGTCTGATGAACATGGGTGGTGGGTGGGTGCTGGACCTTGATATCCAGAGGTTCTTTGACACTCTGGATCGCAGGGGTCTGCGGCGTTTTCTCGACCAGCGGGTGCGTGACGGTGTACTTCGACGTGCGATCGACAAGTGGCTGAAGGCGGGAGTGCTTGAGGATGGAAGCGTGATGTATCCTGATGCTGGCACTCCCCAGGGTGGGGTAGTGTCGCCTCTTCTTGCCAACATCTACCTTCACTATGTGCTGGACGTGTGGTTCGAGGATGTGGTCAAGCCGAGACTACGGGGTCGGGCGTTCCTCGTCAGGTACGCTGACGATGCTGTCTTGGTGTTCGCCCTTGAGGAAGATGCGCGACGGGTACTCGGTGTGCTGCCCAAGAGGCTCGGTAAATACGGGCTTTCGCTGCACCCGGAGAAAACCCGTCTGGTTCTGTTTCGGCCTCCGTGCAAACCTCTGGGAAGAACTGAGCCGCCCGGAACCTTTACCTTTCTCGGCTTTACCCATCACTGGTGTCGATCTCTCAGGAACCGGTGGGTCGTCAAGCGCAAAACCGCGAAAGATCGGTTCTGCCGTGCCCTGAAAGAGATCAGTCGGTGGTGCCGATTCAACCGACATCGGCCGGTGCCGGACCAGCAGCAGATGCTTGCCTGGAAACTCCGGGGCCATGCCCAGTACTACGGGATCACCGGCAATGGGAACGCGCTCTCACGATTCTTTCAGAAGGTCGTGCGGGTGTGGCGCAAGTGGCTTAACCGTCGCTCGCAGCGTGCAGGGCTGCATTGGGAGCGGTTTAACCGCCTGCTTAAGCGCTATCCTTTGCCTTCCCCAGTTGTCGTCCATTCGGTATATCGCCGCGCAGCGAATCCGTAACTTGAGGAGCCGGATGCGGGAAATCCGCACGTCCGGATCTGTGGGGGGCCTGGGCAGGTAACTGCCCAGGTCTACCCGACGACCCATCCCCAGATTCTGTGGTACCCTCGATTCACCAAGGTCGGAGCCGGTGATGAAAGGTGAACATCCATACCGGCCCGGTCGGCATTTAGGTTTCTCATCACGAAGTAGAAGAACGGTGCCAGCCTGCCGTAGAGGTCCACGCTACCCGGCTCCGGTTTCACAAATCTGAAACGTGCCGAAGGCCAGACCCGAGGCAAATCGCTTCGCCCGCCGCCTGAGTCCCAGTTCTGCTTGGCAGAGTCAATCCCCCCGCAGGCCCACCTTTGCCTTCGCTCCGCGCTGGTGTAAGATAAACTCGGACAATGTGGCCTCCCCGAGTCCTACAAGAGAATCAG
>NZ_JBXKJL010000381.1:0-16540 GCF_056994735.1 Geomonas sp. | reverse complement strand
CCGGATCCGACTCCCTTGGTAAAGGTCAGCCCTTCCTCGTAGCAGAGAGCGTAAGCCAGCAAACGCGCAATCATCCTCTCCTCGGTTTCAGACGGATGTTTCACGATCGTTGTCTGGAGTTCCTCGTAGACCTGCCGGTCGAGATCGGAGAGGTGCACCGAGGCGCGGTAAACTGTCGAGGGAAGTGCCATTATTCCTGCCTTTCTGCTTATCCCCCCGCCCTTCGGGTCACGGGTTCGGGGAGGCAGTGTCAATTCTCAACCTGAAAAGGTTTGAAACTTTGCGCCCACTCCTGCCAATCGAAGCCATCGAAGTCGATGAGGATTGCCGTGGGAATGAAGGTATCGATCTCGCTCATCCTCCGTTTCAGGAACTCTCCGGTGAAGTCCCGGAAGAGTGCGACCTCGCGACGAAACATGGCGTCGAACGGCGCAGGCACACCTTCGAGCTCAACAGGGTCGTCATCGATAAAGTTCATGGTGCACCAGTCGTCGTGCATCAGCTCGCCGGTGATATCGACCAGAGGAATCCCGTGCAGCCTGCAGGTCATCGGGCGGTTGTCGTAAACGAGGCAGCGGCCGTCATCTCCCAGCAGCACGCATGGCGTCTCGTCCTCCTCCGGCATCAGCGGTTCCCAATCCTCCTCCGGCCGGTAGTTCAGCACGAAAGGATGATCGAACTCCGGCCAGGCCTCACGCATCAGCCGCAGTCGCGCCAGGCACTTCTTCAGCACCTTCTCCTTCGTGCCGGTCGGAAGGGAATTGAAACCGAGCTTGAGGTAGTAGGCATCGACCAGGGTGATGTCGAAAATGGATCGGCAGCAGTGAGAACAGCCACTCTTGCAGGAAATCCTGTCAGGGTACAACTCCATGCACCGGGCAAACCACGCATCAACCTGCGCCAGCAAATCTTTATGCTGTTGAATAATCTCTTCCATCGGCAAGACCTTCAATTAAAAAACTTCACAACAATCAAAACCATCAGCCACGGAGACACGGAGGAAATCTGAGAAAACCTAAAAGTGAAAACTTTATCCAAAACCATTCGCCACGGAGACACGGATAACTTCGGAGAAAGCCTTTTTTACTTCTCCCGGTTTCTCCAGTGTCCACTGCGGAACCTCAGTGTCCTCTGTGGTAAGGCTTTAAATGCAAAAGGTCTCACCACAGAAAAGATGAAAGCTGCTCAAAACCATCAGCCACGGAGACACGGATAACTTCTGAGAAAGCAAAACCTTAAACAATGACAGCTTCACCAGCGCAGTAGGAGCAGTCATTGTTACAAGCGTTGTTAAAGAAAGCCTTTGTACCCAAAGGTCTGGTTTATTGTTTTAGGTGTCTCAGATTTCCTCCGCGTCTCCGTGGCAAGCGGTTTAAGGTTTAGCTTCAAATGCAAAAGGCGGCAATGATTTCTATTGCCGCCTCCGCAAAGCTGCCCTATGGCTCAGCTAAACTAAGCAAGAATTTCGGACTTGGTGAAGATCGACTTCAGCCAGTACCCTTCCTTCTCGATGTTCTCCCTGCCGCCCTCTTCCCTGTCAACCAGGGTTACGACGCCCAGAACCTTGAGACCTTCTTCCTCGGCCCGCTTGATCGCCTTCATCGAGGAACCGCCGCTGGTGACGACGTCTTCAACGATGACGACGCGCGCTCCGGGCTTAAGGTTCTTCCTCCCTTCAAGCCAGGCGCCGGTGCCGTGACCTTTGGGCTCCTTCCTGATGATGAAACCCGGGATCGGCTTGCCTTCCAGGAAGCTGACCACGGAGGTCGCGGTGGCGATCGGGTCGGCGCCGAGCGTCAGCCCCCCTACCCCTTCAACACCTTCTACGTCCTTGACCGCCTCGAAGAAGAGCTTGCCGGTCAGGTAGCCGCCTTCAGGATGCAGGGTGGTCTGCTTCCCATCAAAGTAGAAATCGCTCTGACGCCCGGAGGCGAGAGTGACGTTCCTCTTCTCGTATGAAAGCTCGATGATGATCTGTTTCAGGCGCGCCTTATCACTCATTCACTATCTCCTTTTCGAATAGTCCCATCTGCGGCTCATCATCCAGGTCGAGGCGCGGGAATTTAACCGGGTAGCCCCCGGTGAAGCAGGCATTGCAGTAGCCGGTATCGCCATCGGCGCCGACTGATTTCATGAGACCTTCTTCGGAAAGATAGCCGAGCGAATCGGCCGTTATGTAGCGGCGGATCTCATCGATCGAATGGGACGAGGAGATCAGCTCCTTGCGGTTGGGCGTGTCGATCCCGTAGTAGCAGGGATAGCTGGTGGGGGGTGAAGAGATGCGGACGTGGACCTCGCTCGCCCCGGCGTTGCGGACCATCTTCACGATCTTCCTGGAGGTGGTGCCGCGGACGATGGAGTCGTCGATCACCACCACGCGCTTGCCCTTCAGGACCTCGCGCACCGGGTTCAGCTTGATCTTGACGCCGAAGTGGCGGATCGCCTGCTGCGGCTCGATGAAGGTGCGCCCGACGTAGTGGTTGCGGATCAGTCCCAGCTCGAAGGGAATGCCTGACTCCTCGGCATAGCCAAGGGCCGCGGGGACACCGGAATCCGGGATCGGGATCACGATGTCGGCGTCGACCTTGTGTTCCCGTGCCAGCTGACGCCCCTGCTCCTTGCGGACCTGGTAGACGTTCTTGCCGAAGACATGGGAGTCGGGACGGGCGAAGTAGACGAACTCGAAGATGCAGGGACTGGGCTGGGCTTTCTTGAGCGGGAAGTAGGAGGTCATCCCGTTCTTGTCGATGACCACGACCTCGCCCGGCTCGATCTCGCGGATGAATTCGGCATCTATGAGGTCGAGGGCGCAGCTCTCGGAAGCGACGACGTAGGAGCCTCCGAGGCGGCCGAGGCAGAGCGGGCGGAAGCCGTTGGGGTCCCTCACCGCGACCATCCGGGTTTCCGTCAGGAACAGGAGGCAGTACGCCCCCTTGATCCTGCTGAGAGCATCGGTGAGGCGGTCGAGGAGCGAGTTGGCCTTGGAGGTGGCCAGGAGGTGGACGATGATCTCGGTATCCATCGTGGTCTGGAAGATGGAGCCGTAGGCCTCCAACTCGTCCTTGATGATCTGCGCGTTTACTATGTTGCCGTTGTGGGCCACGGCGATGGAGCCGCGGGAGTAGTCGACGTTGATCGGCTGCACGTTCTTGATCACGGATGAACCGGTCGTGGAGTAGCGGACATGGCCGATGGCGGCCCTGCCGGGTAGCGACTTGAAGATCTCCTGGTTGCCGAATACGTCAGCCACGAGCCCCATGCTCTTGTGGGCGTGCAGCGCTGCTCCGTCCGAGGAGACGATACCGCAGCTTTCCTGCCCCCTGTGCTGCAGGGCGTAAAGGCCGAGGTAGGTTAGGTTCGACGCCTCCGGGTGGTTGAATACACCGAAAATGCCGCACTCTTCTTCAGGTCTACGCATGGTCATCTCTTCCACAAGTTCTCCTTATAAACTCCACGGCCGAGCCGCTTTTGCACTTCCTGTTGAGAGATCTGCTGTCGTCTACACCCTTCTACGGCTCAGGGTGAACGACCGTTCGTGCTGAGCTTGTCGAAGCACGCAAAGTTAACTTAAAGATTCTGCCTCACGTACTGCGCCGCATTCCTGAAGAAGGTCAGGCCGTCACCCTCCTCCGGGAGTTCCTCGCGGGTCCAGCGGGGGTGCTGGGTGCGGTGCACGAAGGCTTCCGGATGAGGCATGAGGCCCATGACGCGCCCGGTTTCGTCGCAGATACCGGCGATGGCGTTGATGGAGCCGTTGGGGTTTTCCGGGAATTCCATGGTCGGCGCGCCGTACTCCTTGTCGGAGTATTTGAGGCAGGCCAGATGTTTGGTCTCGATCGCCTCCAGGGTCTCGGGGGAATCCACCAGGAACTTCCCCTCGCCGTGGCGGATGGGGAGGTAGACGCCGCCTTCGATGCCGCGAGTGTAGAGCGAGGGGGAAGCGGGATCGCACTTGAGGTAGCACCAGCGGTCCTGGAAGCGGCCGTTGACGTTGTAGGTAAGGGTTGCGGTCTGCTTGAGGTAGTCGCTGCCGAGGGCGGGAAGCATCCCCATCTTGACCAGCAGTTGGAAGCCGTTGCAGACGCCGAGGATGAGCTTGCCGTCACCGATGAACCGGAGGAACTGCTCGACCAGGGGCTCGCCGCTCCCTTCGACCGTGGCATAACGGAGACGGTTGGCCTGGGCCTTGGCGCTGCCGAGGTCGTCGCCGTCAAGGAAGCCGCCGGTGAGGTTTAGGAAGTGGTAGTCGTCCAGCCGGACTTCGCCCGACATCAGTTCGGAGATATGGGCGATGCGGGCCTCGTCGAATCCGCCCAGTCTGCAGGCGTGCGCCGCCTCGGTTTCGCAGTTGGTGCCGTTGCCTGTTATGACCAGAGCTTTAGCCTTTATCATCTAAAAGTTCCCTCTATAAAAGTTGTAACGCGAAGAACGTCCCATTATTGCACAATCCGCATGTATAAGTCATCGGGGGAATGATATCAATTGCTTAACTAACGAGGGCAAATCATCCATCGCCCTCAGGGAGAGGGGCGCCCCTATCCCCCCATTGTCAAAGGGGGGATAGGGGAGATTTGCCTCTGGAGTCAAAAGCAATCCCCCTAAATCCCCCTTTATCAAGGGGGACTTCAAGCAGGGGGACTTCAGACCATTGAAGAGGCGACCCTCACGTCCCCCCCTTGTCAAAGGGGGGACAGGGGGGATTTGCCTCTGGAGTCAAAAGCAATCCCCCGAAATCCCCCTTTATCAAGGGGGACTTCGAACAGGGAAACTTCAAACAGGAACTTCAAACAGGAACTTCAAACAGGGGGACCGAAAAACTACAGCTCCCTGAGCGGTGCCTGCCAGGCCTCTTTCAGCTTGGTCAGATCCGACTTCACCACGGTGCCGCCGGTGATACCCGCGATCTCGAGGGTCTCTTCGGCTGTGACGGCGCCGATCCTGGCGAAGACCGTCCCGGCCATGGCGGCCTCGAATGCCCCGGCCTTCTCGGAACGAACGGTAACCAGCAGCCTGGAAGCGGACTCAGAGAAGAGGAGCACCGCGTCGCTGTGACCCGCCTCCTCGCCTTTGAAGGGAACCTTGGCCAGCTCCAGCGCGATGCCGTATCCACCGGCGAAGGCGGATTCAGCGGCCGCTACTGCGAGACCGCCGTCGGAGAGGTCATGGCAGGAGGCGACCAGGCCGGCGTTGAGCGCGCCGTGGTAGGCCCGGTAGGTGGCGAGAGCCGCCTGGGCGTCGACCTTCGGTACGTTGTTGCCGATGAAGCCCTTCTGGGCGAAGTACTCGGAGCCGCCCAGTTCATTGGCGGTGGTGCCGAGGAGGTAGACGACATCGCCGGGACGCTTGACGTCCATGGTGACGGCAAGGCGGGCATCCTCCATCTTCCCGATCACGGAGAAGAGAAGGGTCGGCGGGATCGAGATCTTGGTGGTCCCGTCGTAGAAGTCGTTCTTCATCGAGTCCTTGCCGGAGATGAGCGGCATGGAGAAGGCGGTGCAGTAGTCGTAGAGCGCCTTGTTGGCCCGGACCAGCTGCGCCATCTTGTAGGGACCGTCCGGCGTCCGGTCGGAGAGGACGGGGTCGCACCAGCAGAAGTTGTCGAGACCGGCGACGAGGTCCAGAGAGCCGCCGACGGCCACATAGTTCCTCAGCCCCTCGTCGATGACGTTGGCCGACATGTGGTAGGCGTCGATGTCGCTGTAGCGCGGCGCGATGCCGTGAGCCACGACAACCGCCTCGAAGGAGTCGAGAATCGGGCGAACCACGGCGGCATCGGACGGGCCGTCGTTGGCTACGCCGGTGAAGGGCTTGACGACGCTCCCCCCCTGCACTTCGTGGTCGTAGCGGCGCACCACGCTCTCTTTGGAGCAGATGTTGAGGGAAGAGAGGAGTTCGACGACGTCACCGGTGTAGTCGAAGGCTTCGGCGATCTCGGGCTCGGCATGGACCGGCGGATCCCATTTGGCAGGGATCTGCATCGGGGGGAGGCCCGCGTGCATGAAGGAGAGGGGCAGGTGCGCCACCGTCTTGTCGCCGTAGAGCATGTGGAAGACGCCGGAGTCGGTGAAGGTGCCGAGCACCGTGGCCTCGACGCCGAAGCGCTTCGCCATCTCCATGAACTCGTCGATGTGCTCGGGCGGAACCGCGAGGCTCATCCTCTCCTGCGCCTCGGAGATCAGGATCTCCCAGGGGGCGAGGCCCGGGTACTTGAGCGGGGCCAGCGACAGGTCGAGCTTGCAGCCGCCGCACTCCTCGGACATCTCGCCGATGGAAGACGAGAGACCGCCCGCGCCGTTGTCGGTGATGAAGCGGTAGAGCCGCTTGTCACGCGCCCGGATCAGGAAGTCGAACATCCTCTTCTGGGTGATCGGGTCGCCGATCTGGACCGCCGACACCGGGGAGCTTTCGGAGAGTTCCTCAGAGGAGAAGGTGGCGCCGTGGATGCCGTCCTTCCCTATCCTTCCCCCGGTCATGACGATCAGGTCGCCCGGGAGTATCTTCTTCTCGTGTGACGGCTCACCTGCGATCTTGGCCGGCATGATCCCGGCCGTGCCGCAGAAGACCAGGGGCTTGCCGGCGAAGCGGTCGTCGAAGACGAGGGAACCGTTCACGGTCGGGATGCCGCTCTTGTTGCCGCCGTGCTCGACACCTTCCACCACGCCCTCGAAGATGCGGCGCGGATGGAGGAGGCGCTTGGGGAGTTCCTTCTTCAGGAAGGGATCCGCGAAGCAGAAGACGTCGGTGTTGAAGATGAGCTTCGCGCCCATGCCGGTGCCGAACGGGTCGCGGTTGACGCCCACGATGCCGGTCAGCGCCCCGCCGTACGGGTCGAGCGCCGAAGGGGAGTTGTGGGTCTCGACCTTGAAGACCAGGGACCAGTCGTCGTTGAAGCGGATGACACCCGCGTTGTCCTTGAAGACCGAGAGGCAGTAGTCCTTCTCGCCCAGCGCAGCCCGCACGTCGGCGGTGGTGCGCTGGATGAAGCTCTTGAAGAGGGAGCGGATCTTCTCGCTCTTCCCCTCGCTGTCCTCGTAGGTCACGTCGGCGGAGAAGATCTTGTGCTTGCAGTGCTCCGACCAGGTCTGGGCCAGCGCCTCCAGCTCCACGTCGGTGGGCGCGGCGCCCAACCCGACCTCGGCGCGCTTTTTCCGCACGTCGGCGTCGCGGTAGTGCTCCTGGATGATCTTCATCTCGTCCAGGGTCAGGGCCAGCACGCCGTCGCGGCTGATCCGCATCAGCTCATCGTCGCCCACCTCGAGGTTGATCTCCTTGACCTCGATCTTCGCCTCCACCTGCACCCTGGGGACGAAGGCCGCCACGCCACCCTTTTGGGCGAAGGTCGCGGCGTCGAGTATCTGGTAGCGCTGGATCAGCGTGTTGCAGAGGAGCCCGGTGGCGATCTTCTCCACGTCGGCCGCGGAGAGCTTGCCCGAGATCAGGTACTGGACCGAGGTGTAGACCCCCTCCCCTGCCCCGAGCCGGCGCCCCAGGAGGTAGCCGATGGCCTCGCCGGCGGTGCGGCCGACGTTGTCGGTGACGCCGGGGCGGAAGCCGACCTCGATCAGGAAGTCGAAGCCGGAAGCGGCCGGCGCATCGACCTGGTAGTTCTGGATGACGGGGTCGCTGAAGGGCCCGGCCGCGACCCGCTCCAGCTCCTCGGGGCTAAGCTTCGCGTCGACGGTGTAGATGTCGATGGTGCGGACGGCCTCGACCTGCAGGTGGAGAAAGTGCTCGATCTCGCGTTTGATCCGCTCGCCGCGGGGGTCGCGGACCTCGTCCTTGAGGGTAATTTCAATCCTGTGGGGCATTAGTTGCGTCCTTTTCAATTAAGACCGTCCGCGTGGGGAACGGGATGTTGATGCCGTTGGTCTGGAAGCCGGCGGCGATGGCGCAGTTGATCCGGTCGGTGGTGGCGAAGAGCTCCGCGTAATTCCCCACCCAGAAGAAGAGGGAGAGGTTCAGGGCGCTGTCGCCGAAGCTGGTGAAGAAGGCTTCCGGTGCGGGATTCGAGAGGACCCCCGGGACGGAGGCCGCGATGGAGACCAGCAGGGCCTTGGCCGCCTCGACGTCGGTGCCGTAGGCGATGCCGAGGTTGATCCGCCCCTTGACCCGCAGGTCCGGGAAGGCCATGTTGATCAGGGTCGAGTTGCAGAGCTCGGAGTTCGGGATGATGAGGAAGGTGTTGTTGGCCCCCTTGATCTTGGTGCTCCTGAGGCCGATGTCGATCACGTCCCCCTCCTGCCCGGAGAGCTGGATCCGGTCGCCGATCCTGAAGGGGCGGTCGATCATCAGCGTGAAGCCGGAGATCATGTTGGCCAGGGTGTCCTTGGCGGCCAGGCCGATGGCCAGCGAGCCGACGCCCAGGGCGGTCACCAGGGACAGGATGTCGTAGTTGAAGTGCTTGAGGGTGATGATCAGGGCGGTGCCGATCAGGAAGATGCTGCAGAGCTTCTGCACCAGCGGGATCAGCTGGCGGCTCATCTCCGGGCCCAGCCTGGTCCCGTAGCGGTTGAGCATCTCGTCCAGCACCCGGTATACGATGTTGGCGACGATGACCACGTTGACCACGAAGACCACGCCGGCGAAGATGCCCGAGAACCTCTCGGGGAGCGGCAGCCGCTTGAAGACCAGGTAGAGACCCGCGCAGTTCATGAGAAGCGCCGCGGGCTCCGCGATCCTCTGCATCATCCGCTCGACGAGGTCGGAGCCGGCCAGGGCGCTGTAGCGCGTCCCCAGCCGGCCCAAGAGGAGCCGGACAACCTTCGACAGGACGTAGAAGACGGCGAGTATCGCCGCGGAGATCAGGATTTGCTTGGCCCAGAAGAGGAAGAAGACGTCGCCTACGTCCGGAGCCAGATAGGCGAGAAAGCTATCCACCAAAGACCCTCGTGAAGATGGTGTCGACGTGTTTCAGGTGATAACCGAGATCGAAGGCCTCCTTGATCTCGTCGGCGGCGAGGAAGCCTGTGACCTCCTGATCGTTCAGGAGCTCGGTCTGGAAATCCTTCCCTTCCTCCCAGACCTTCATGGCGTTTCTCTGCACCAGGGCGTAGGCCTTCTCGCGGGAGGCGCCGGCCTCGGCGAGCTTCAGCAGCACGCGCTGGGAGAAGATCAGGCCGCGCATCTGGTTCAGGTTCCTCATCATGTTTTCGGGGTAGACCACCAGGTTCTCGATCAGGCCGATGGCGCGATTCAGCATGAAGTCCATCATGACGGTGGCGTCGGGGCCGATGATCCTCTCCACCGAGGAGTGGGAGATGTCGCGCTCGTGCCAGAGGGGTACGTTCTCCATGGCGGAGACGGCGTAGCCGCGGATCAGCCTGGCCAGGCCGGTCAGGTTCTCGGACAGGACCGGGTTCCTCTTGTGCGGCATGGCGGAGGATCCCTTCTGTCCCTTGCTGAAGAATTCCTCGGCCTCGAGCACCTCGGTCCTCTGCAGGTGCCTGATCTCGACGGCGAACTTCTCGATCGAGGAGGCCACGATGGCCAGGGTGGTGAAATATTCGGCGTGACGGTCGCGCTGCAGCACCTGGGTGGAGCAGGGAGCGGGCTTTAACCCCGCCTTCTTGCAGACGTACTCCTCGACCTGGGGATCAATGTTGGCGAAGGTGCCGACCGCGCCGGAGAGCTTGCCGTAGGAGATGGTCTCCAGCGCCGCCTCCATCCGCTTCAGGTTCCTGGCCATCTCGTCGTACCAGAGCGCCATCTTCAGGCCGAAGGTCACCGGCTCGGCGTGGATGCCGTGGGAGCGCCCCATCTGCGGCGTCATCTTATGCTCGTAGGCCCGCTTCTTGATCACGGCCATGAGCTTCTTGATGTCGGCGATGATCAGTTCGCCCGCTTCCTTGAGGAGCATGGCGAAGGAGGTGTCGAGGACGTCGGAAGAGGTGAGCCCCAGGTGGACGAAGCGGGAGTCGTCGCCGATGTAGTCGGCTACGGAGGTCAGGAAGGCGATGACGTCGTGCTTGACGGTGCGCTCGATCTCGTCGATCCTCGGCACGTCGAAGTTGGCCTTGGCCTTGATGCGCTCCACCGCATCCTTGGGGATCCTACCCATCTCGGCGTGGGCCTCGCAGGCATAGATCTCAATCTCGAGCCACTTGCGGTAGCGGTTTTCCGGCTCCCAGATGCGGGCCATTTCAGGACGGCTGTAACGTTCGATCACGACTTCCCCCTTGCTAGCTGATGCTATTTGAATGTGATGTGTATATGGAACATGTAGGGGCGAATGATCATTCGCCCCTCTGCTTCCGTTGTTTCAATGCGGCCACCGGGCGGCGCCGCCGCCTCGCAGCCAATCCACACAATTTACAGGAAACGCCCCTAGATGTCGAGCACCCCGGTGGTCAGCTGCTGGCAGCCGACGAAAACCTCCGGGCCGCAGAGGTTCTGGCCCTGCAGGAGCCCCCGGGCTGAGGAGAGCGCCAGCGCCGGGTCGTTGTTCACCTCGGAGAGATGGGAGAGGAAGACCCCCTCCAACCCGGGGTGGAGCAGTTCCTCGAGCAGTGAGACGGCCTGCGAGTTTGAGAGATGCCCGTGGCGCGAACGGATGCGCTGCTTGAGGTGCCAGGGATACGGTCCGTCCTTCAGCATCTGCTCGTCATGGTTGAACTCGAGAACCAGGGCACGGCACTCCCTGAGCTTGTCCTCGACGAGCCTCGTGGCCACCCCGAGGTCGGTGGCGAAGCCTATGCACCCCTCCCCCCCTTCGATCCGGTACCCGACGGGGTCGCAGGCATCGTGGGTGATGGGGAAGGGGTCGATGCACAGACCCTTGAAGACGAAGGAGGTGCCGGGATCGAACTCGATCATCTCGACGCGGCCGATGACATGCCTGGCGGCATTGAGGGTCTTCGACGCCCCGAGCACCGGGATTTTCAGGCGGCGCGCCAGGGTCCCCACACCGCGGATGTGGTCGGTATGCTCGTGGGTGACCAGGATGCCGTCGAGACTTTCCGCGGCGACACCGATGGAGGAAAGCCTCGCCAGGGTCTCCCTGCCGGAGAGTCCGGCGTCGATCAGCAGCCGGCAGGAGTCGCTCTCCAGGAAGAGACAATTCCCCTTACTGCCGCTGGCCAAGAGGCTTAGCTTCATCGATCCCTCCTAGGTGCCCGAAATCAGAAGCGAAAGCCGCGTCGAAAAGGGCAAAAAAACCTAACTTTTATACAGGAAACAGGGGTGAGATTCAAGGTCAAACTTGCTGAGATTTCATTAACTGAGGAGGGCGTTGTAGCGGGAGGTGTCATCGCCCTCCCCGGGGGTGACCGGCAGCAGGATGTGGAAGGTCGAGCCGGGGAAGCGGTCGGGGTTGTAGCCTGAGGACTCGACCCAGATCTCGCCGCCGTGCATGTCCACCACCCCCTTGGCGATGGAGAGTCCGAGTCCCGCCCCCTTCGCCTTGAAGGCCACCTTGCCGCTGGAGTGCTCCTGGATATTGCCGACCTCGTAGAACTTCTCGAAGATGCGGACCTGGTCGTCGCGGTCGATGCCGATGCCGGTATCGGTGACGGTGATCTCCAGGAAGAGATGGTGCTCGCGACCGGGGGCCTGGTCGAAGCCCGGGATGGAGCGGAGGAGGTACTTGGCCGAGGTGGCCACGGTGATGCGGCCGCCGTCGGGGGTGAACTTGATGGCGTTGCCGAGGATGTTGGAGAGAAGCTGCATCAGCCTGAGGGCGTCCGCCTTGACCGCTGGGATGGACTCGTCGAGGCTCAAGACCACCTCCTGCTTCCTCATGGAGAAGAAGAAGCGCAGCTCGTTGACCGAGGCCTCGATCAGCCGGTTCAGCTGGACCTCCTCCATCTTCAGCTGCAGCCTCTTCTCGTCGATCATGGAGACGTCGACCATGTCCTTGATGATGTTGTCGAGGCGGGCGGCGGCGTTGGCTATGTTGACCACCATCTCCAGCACGGTCTTGTCGACCCGGTCGGCGAGATCGGTGGTGATCAGCTCGGAGTAGCCCATGATCACCGTGAGTGGCGTTTTCAGCTCGTGGGAGGCCAGCCCCAGGAAGGAGTCCTTCATCCTGTTCAGCCTGGCCAGATCGGCGGAGCTCTTCTCGAGGTTGGCGATGATCTCCCTCTCCCGGGTGACGTCGCGGAAGATGGCCTGCACCAGCGTTTCCGAGCTGCTCTTGATGCTGGAGGCGTGCAGCATGGCCACCATCCCCCCGCCCCCTTTCCTGGAAAGCTGCATCTCGTCCGCGACATGGGACCCGGAGGCCGCGTCGCGGAACATCCTCTGCATCTTGGGGATGTTGGCGATATTCAAGAGGAGGAGCATCTTGGTGAGCGGCAGCCCCAGGAGCTCCTTCGCCTCGTAGCCGAAGAGTTCCTCGGCCATCTTGTTGACCATGCGGATCGATTCGTCCGCGCCGACGACCACGATGGCGTCGCTGGCGTCCTCCAGGAGGGACTTGTAGAGCTCCTCCGAGCGCTCCAGGTCGGCGCTCAGCGCCTCCAGCTTCCGGTACGAGTCGTGGAGCTCCCCGAAGGTCTCCTCCATCTCCCTGTAGTTCTTCTTGATCTCGGCGTCCCTGGTCTTGAGGAACTCCGACATGATGTTGATGTTGCGGGCCAGCTCGTTGAACTCGAAGACCCTGACCTCGCCGATCTGGGTATCGAAGGCCCCCTCGGAGATCTGCTTCACCCCCTTCAGCAAGGTGGAGATCGGCCCCATCACGTACTTCTTGACGAAGAGCATCACCAGCGAGAAGGAGGCGATCAGGGCGATGAAGAGGAGGTACAGGGTCCTGAAGAGCATGCCCTGGACCTTGTCTGAGACCACCTTTTCGCTGAAGCCGACGTGCACCTGGGCGACGGCCTTGCCGTACGGCGTCCTGACCGGCACGCCGGAATCGAAGTATTCCCCCTTGTCGCCGGCGACGGCCATCTCGATCTTTTCGGTGGCGGCACCCCTGTGGCCGTCTAAGCGGTGACGCAGGCCGGCGGGGTTCCTGGGGAAAGCGAAGTAGCGGGGGTCGTTGGCGAAGAGGACCGCGCCGCTTGGGTCGGTGACCACGCAGTAGGCGATGTCGGGGTTCCCCTCGATGAGGTCGCGGCACTTCTCCGAGAGCCCCGCCATGTCCTTCAGATCGAGGCCCAGGTCCAGGACCTTCTCGACGTTCGACTTAAGGGCCTTGGCGAGGCTCTCCGAACGCAGGTTCAGCGCCTTCACATGATCCCGGCGAAGGGCCATGATATCCATCCCCGAACTGACAAGTATCGTCAAGAAGAGGATGAGGAAGGAGAAGAGAAAGATGCGTTTTTCGAGGGTCATGTTCATCTGGAACCAGTTACGGGCCTGAATGACGGGCGAAGCGCGGAGAGGTTAGCGCATGCCAAAGATAATGATTTGCCCTGCCAAAGTCAATTATTTTCAAGCATTTAATACCCTCTCGGGAAAAGCGCCCTCCCTTTGCCGGGCGCGCTACGGCCCCACCGGCTAGCTATCGGCGATATCGGTTATTACTTGAATAAAAACTTGACTGCCACCGAGCCGATTGCTACTATCGGCAATCGGTAGGAATACTTAATTAAACGGGAGGGTAGATATGTCTTTAAGAGTAGCGATTAACGGTTTCGGCAGAATCGGACGTTGCGTGCTGAGGGCAGCTATACAGGATGGCGGAATCGATTTTGTCGCCATCAACGACCTCACCAATGCTAAGACCCTGGCCCATCTTTTAAAGTATGACTCCGTGCACGGCACCTTCCCCGGGGAAGTGGTGGCCCACGATGACGAGATCGTGGTCAACGGCAAGGCCATCAAGATCCTCGCCATCAGAAACCCTGCCGAACTCCCCTGGAAAGAGCTCAAGGTCGACGTCGTGCTCGAGTCGACAGGGCTCTTCACCGCCAGGGACAAGGCCGCCCAGCACCTCACCGCGGGCGCCAAAAAGGTTGTCATCTCCGCACCCGCCACCGACCCGGACCTCACCGTGGTTCTCGGCGTCAACGACGGCGAATACGATAAGGCGAAGCACCACATCATCTCCAACGCCTCCTGCACCACCAACTGCCTCGCCCCGGTGGCGAAGGTCCTCCAGGACAGCTTCGGGATCGAGAAGGGCCTGGTCACCACGGTCCACTCCTACACAAACGACCAGAACATCCTCGACCTCCCGCACAAGGACCTGCGCAGGGCAAGGGCTGCCGCGCTTTCCATGATCCCGACCACCACCGGCGCCGCCAAGGCGGTTGCGCTGGTGCTGCCGGCCCTGAAAGGGAAACTCGACGGCATGGCCATCCGCGTCCCGACCCCGAACGTCTCGGTCGTCGACCTGGTCTGCACCCTGTCCAAGTCCACCACCGCCGAGGAGGTCAACGCCAAGCTGAAGCAGGCCGCTGAAGGGCCGCTGAAGGGGATTCTAGGCTTCTGCGAGGAGCAGCTGGTCTCCATCGACTTCAACGGCGTCACCCTCTCCTCCATCGTCGACGCACCCTCCACCAAGGTGATCGGCGGCAACATGGTGAAGGTCATCTCCTGGTACGACAACGAGGCCGGTTTCTCCAGCCGCGTGGTCGGCCTGATCAAGAAGCTTCTCTAGCATCTGCTAGCCTGAAGATACCAACGGGGGGGAGATCACTCCCCCCCGTCTTTTAGCCGTTTGTGTCCCTGCCGAGCGCCGCTGCCGCGCCCCCCGGGGACTAAAGCGGCTGTCGAGTTTTTATAATACGACCCAGGTTTCATCTGAGGACTCGAGCAGAGCAAGAGCCTTATTGTTAATACCGTTTTATGAGGAGGAACACATGGCAATCCGCTACATTGACGAAATCCCCAACCTCGAGGGCAAGAAGGTCTTCATCCGCGTCGACTTCAACGTCCCCCTCGACGACAACCAGAACATCACCGAGGACACGAGGATCCGCGCCGTGCTGCCGACCATCAACTACGCCCTTGAGCACAAGGCGAAGATCGTCCTCGCTTCCCACCTGGGACGCCCCAAAGGCGAGCGCAAGGAGAAGTACTCCATGGCCCCCGCAGCACAGAGGCTTTCCAAGCTTCTGGGCAAAGAGGTGAAGCTCGCCCCCGACTGCTTCGGCGACAAGGTCACCGCCATGATCGACGCCATGCAGCCGGGCGACATCGTCATGCTGGAGAACGTCCGCTTCTATCCCGGCGAGGAGAAGAACGACCCAGAATTCTCGAAGGCCCTCGTCAACGGCTGCGAGATCTACGTGAACGACGCCTTCGCCGTCTCGCACCGCGCCCACGCCTCGGTCGAGGGTATCACCAACTTCTTCCCCGTGGTCGCCGCCGGCTTCCTGATGAAGAACGAGATGAACTACTTCGACAAGGTGATGCAGAACCCGACCCGGCCGCTCGTCGCCATCCTGGGCGGCGCCAAGGTCTCCGGCAAGATCGAGGTCCTCGAGGCCCTCTGCGAGAAGGTCGACAAGATCGTCATCGGCGGCGGCATGGCCTTCACCTTCCTCAAGGGGATGGGCTACAGCATCGGCAAGTCGCTCGTCGAGGACGACCTGATCGAGACCGCCATGAGGAGCTACGAGAAGGCGCGCTCGCGCGGCGTCAAGTTCTACCTCCCCGTCGACTGCGTCGTCGCCGACGAGTTCAAGGCCGACGCTCAGACCAAGATCGTCCCGATCCAGGAGATCCCGGAAGGGTGGATGGCGCTCGACGTCGGCCCCGCCACGGTGACCCTCTTCACCGAGGCGCTGCAGAACGCCAAGACCATCGTCTGGAACGGACCGATGGGGGTCTTCGAGATGGACGCCTACTCGCGCGGCACCATGGACATGGTCACCGCGGTCGCCAACTCCTACGCGCTCACCATCGTCGGCGGCGGCGATACCGACGTCGCGGTGCACAAGGCCGGAGAGGAGTCGAAGATCGGCTACATCTCCACCGGCGGCGGCGCCTTCCTGGAACTGCTCGAAGGGAAGAAGCTCCCCGGCATCAAGGCGCTCGAAGACAAAGGGCACAAGTAACCACTACCTGTAATTAGATTGGAGGAAGAAATGCGCAAGCCTGTCATAGCTGGTAACTGGAAGCTGTACAAGACGAAGGACGAGGCGCTCGCACTGATAGAGGAACTCGCCCCGCAGGTCAAGGGGGTCACCAACGTCGAGATCGTCGTCGCCCCCGTGTTCACCGTGCTCCCCTCCCTCATCGGGGCCGTGGCCGGGACCCCCATCGCCCTCTCCGGCCAGGACGTCTTCTGGGAGGAGGAGGGTGCCTACACCGGCGAGATATCGCCGCGCATGCTCCTCGACGCCGGCGCAAGCTACGTCATCATCGGCCACTCCGAGAGAAGGCAGTATTTCGGCGAGACCGACGAGACCGTGAACAAGAAGATCAAGGCCGCGCTGCGCGGCGCCCTGGTCCCCATCTTCTGCATCGGCGAGACGCTGGAATCGCGCGAGGCCGGAGAGACCTTCAAGGTGCTGGAGCGCCAGCTCAAGGGGGGGCTCGAAGGGCTCACCGCCACCCAGTTCGCCCCGGTGATCGTGGCGTATGAGCCGGTATGGGCGATCGGCACCGGGAAGACCGCCACCGACGAGCAGGCCCAGGAGGCGCA
>NZ_JBXKJL010000380.1:0-25774 GCF_056994735.1 Geomonas sp. | reverse complement strand
CGCCATCACGGTGGCACTCGGGATGATCCTCGCCAACCACCTCGTGCTGGGGCAGGTGCGCGAGGAGGCGCTCAGGCAGGCCCGGCTGCAGCAGGAGCGGAGCCTTTCGACCCTGCGGGAACTGGTCAATGCCAGGGGGCGCGACTTCCGCATCGAGAAGGGAGCCCTGTGGACCGGGGAGTACCGCATCAACGGCAACAACGAGATCCCCGACAAGGTCCTCGCCATCACCGGGAGCAGGGCCACCATCTTCATGCACGACACCAGGGTGGCGACCAGCGTCCTTCTCGACGACGGCCGCAGGGCGGAGGGGACGAGGCTCAAGGGCCCGGCCTACGAGGCCGTCTTAGGCAAGGGGTCACCCTATCGCGGGGAAGCCATCGTCATGGGCGCCTCCTACCTGTCAGCCTACGAACCGATCCGCGGCCGGTCGGGGGAGATCATCGGCGCGCTCTTCGTCGGTGTCAAGAAGGACGAGTACCTGGCCGGCTACCAGCTGACCTGCCGGAGGATCCAGGCTATCAACGGCACCCTGGCGGGAATCTTCGTCCTCTGCGCACTGCTCCTCCTTTGCGAGCGCAAGCGCTCCGAGGACGCCATGCAGAAGCAGCTCAGTTTCCTGCGGATCCTCTCCGACACCATCCCCATCCCGCTCTTCTACAGGGATCGCGAGGGGCGCTACAGCGGCTTCAACAAGGCGCTGGAACTCTTCCTCGGCAAGAGCGCGGAGGAACTGATGGGCAAGACGGTGGACGAGGTATGGCCCGAGGATCTGGCCCGGCGCTGCCGGCAGATGGACCGGGAGCTGATGGAGAATCCCGGCTCCCAGTGCTACGAGAGCCGGGTCGATCACGCCGACGGCACCTGCCACGACGTCATCTTCTACAAGGCGACCTTCTGGGACGAGCTGGGGGGGCCGGGGGGGATCGTCGGGGTGATGCTCGATATCACCGAGAGAAAGGCGGCCGAGGAGGAGATCAGGAACGCCTACCAGCGCACCTCCGACATCCTCGAATTCATCCCCGACGGCGTCTTCGTGGTTGACCGGGAGAAGCGGGTGATCGCCTGGAACAGGGCCATGGAGGCGATGACCGGGGTCTCGAAAACGCAGATCCTGGGCAAGGGGGAGCTCGACTACTCCCTCCCCTTCTATGGCAGGCGCAGGGAGATGCTGATCGACCTGCTCGATGAGGACGAGGAGGAGATCGCCCGCCGCTACGAAAACGGCAAGAAGGCGGGGAGCACCATCTTCGGCGAGATGCGCATCGAGGGCTACCGCGGCGGCGAGGACTGCATCCTGCGCGGAGCGGCCGCCCCCCTCTTCGACCGTGAGGGGGAGCAGATCGGCGGCATCCAGACCATCCGCGACATCACCGATCTCAGGAAATCGGCTCAGGAAAAGAATAAGCTGGAGGCCCAGATGCACCACTCGCGGATGACCGAGCTCCTCATGGTCCAGCTAAGCCACGACCTGAAGACCCCTCTCACCCCGCTCTTCGCCCTGCTCCCCATGGTGGCCAGGGGGGTGGCGGACCCGCAGCTCGCCCGGATGCTGGATATCTGCCAGAAGAGCGCCGACCAGATCCAGGGTCTGGCGGAGAAGTCGCTGCACCTGGTCCGCCTCTCCTCCCCGGCCAACCATCCCGAACCTCTGGCAGTTCCCCTGGCCCAGGTGGCCGAGCAGGCGATGCAGGGGGTGGCGGATCAACTCGCCCAGCGCAGGATGAGCTGCCACAACCTGATCGATCCCGAGCTGCAGGTACTGGGGGCCAGGGACCAACTGGAGCTCCTCCTCTCAAACCTCCTCAGCAACGCGGCCCGTTACGGGGCCGAGGGCGGAAAGGTGCGGCTGCAGGGGGAGGAGAGGGAGGGGACGGTAACGGTCTCGGTGCACGATGACGGCATCGGCCTGGAGAATGAGCACACCTCGCTGATCTTCAGCGAGTTCTTCAAGGCCGACAGCGCGCGGCACGATTTGAACGCGCAGGGGCTGGGGCTGGCGATCTGCCAGAGGATCGTGGTAAACCACGGAGGGAGGATCTGGGCCGTGAGCCCGGGCAAGGGGCGAGGCACCACCATCCTCTTCACCCTCAAAGGTCTGAAAAAGGGACAGCAGGGGCATTGAGCAACAGGGCAGGGTAAGGAAGGTAAGAGGGACCATGAATATCTCCATCGATACCATCAAGGGACGCATCCGCCTCTTCGTAGGCATCACCGTGGTGGCTGTCGTATCCATCTCGGCGGTCGGCATCCTTTCCGAGCGCAGGGACGTGATCGCGGCGGCCGAGCGGCTGGCGGCGGGGAACGCCCGCGCCCTTTCCGAGCACAGCGAGAGCGCCTTCTCGGAGGCGGATGCCATCCTGCGCGAGCTCTTGAGGGAGCTCAAGAGGAACGGGGGGCTGGAAAGGATCGACCAGGCGCAGTTCCAGCGGCACATGAAGACCCAGATGCGAGACTCACCCCAGATCGGGACCCTCTTCATAGCCGACCGCAAGGGGACCATGCGCGTCAACTCCGATGAATTCCCCTCCCGGCAGATCGACGTCTCCGACCGCGACTACTTCCGTCGCTACCTCCACACCCCGGGGCTCGACCTCTCGCTGGGAAACCCGCTGGTGAGCCGCCTGGTGGGGCGGCGGCGCTTCAACCTGATGCGGCCGATCAATGCCCCCGGTGAGCCCTTCGCGGGGCTGATGGCGCTGGGGTTCGAGACCGAGTACTTCAGCAGGTTCTTCAACCCCCGGCAGATGGGCCTGGGCGGGGCGGTGCTCCTCATCCGCGAGGACGGCGTGCCGCTGGTCTACGAGCCGCACCCCAAGGAGGCCGAGAGTCTCAACCTCAGGGGCTCGGAGCTCTTCCGGGAGAAGCTCCCCAAATCCCCCTCAGGCGTATACCGGGGCCGCAAGGGTTTTGTGGAAAAGGCCCCGATGATCGTGGCCTACCAGCGCCTCTCCCGCTTCCCCGTGGTGGCGGTGGTGGCCTTTAACGAGGATGATGTGCTGGCCCCCTGGTACGGCCGCGCCACCAGGCAGTCGGCCCTCGCCGTCGGTCTTTGCCTGGTGATCCTGGCCCTCACCAGGATCCTCTTCAGCCACCTGGACCGGCTCAGGGCCGCGCACTCGCTGGTCAGCGGGCAGCAGCTCCAGCTCGCCATCAAGGCGGCCCAGATCGACGCAGCCTCCGACGTGATCCTGCAGATAGACGAGGAGGGGCGGCTGATCCATTTCAATCAGGCCCTAAGCCGCCTCACCGGCTACAGCGTGGCCGAGCTGGCGGGGGCGAGGCTCCAGGACATCGAGCCCCCGCAGTTCGCTTCCCAGATAGGGGCGAACCTGCAGACGCTCAGGGAGTGCGGCGAGGCCTGCTTCGAAAGCGCCTACCTGGCCAAGGACGGCTCGCTGATCCCGGTCGAGGTGCACTCGCGGATGGTGACCGGCGGGGGGCGCCCCGTGATCCTCAGCATGGTGCGGGACATCTCCCAGAGGAGGCGGGTCGAGCAGAGGGAGAGGAGGCGGCTCGAGGTCCTGGAGCGGATCGCGACCGACGCGCCGCTGGAGGACCTCCTGAACTGCATCGTCTCCTTTGTGGAGGAGGAGAGCCCCGGGGCGCTCTGCTCCATCCTGCTGGCCGACGAGCCGGGGGCGAGGCTCAGGCACGGGGCGGCGCCCAGTCTCCCGGACGAGTACAACAAGGCGGTGGACGGCCTGCTGATCGCCAGGGGGAGGGGGTCCTGCGGCAGCGCCGCCTTCCTGAGGCAGCGGGTGGTGGTCGAGGACATCGAGCCGCACCCGTGGTGGAAGGGATTCCAGGCCGCCCGCGATGCCGGGCTGAGATCCTGCTGGTCCGAGCCGGTCCTCTCCTCCGGCGGGGCCCTGCTGGGCACGCTGGCCATCTACCACCGCTTGCCGACCCTCCCTTCTGAGGAGGAGATCCTGCTGATCGAGTCGGCCGCCCACCTGGCGGGCATCGCCATCGGAAGGGTGCGCGGCGACGAGAGCCGCAGAAGCCTCGAGGAGCAGTTGCGCCACAGCCAGAAGATCGAGGCGGTGGGACGGCTCGCGGCCGGGGTGGCCCACGATTTCAACAACCTCCTGACCCCGATCATCGTCTACGCCGAGATGCTGCGTCGCGGCCTCCCCGAGGAGAGCCAGCAGGTCAAGATGGTGGACGCGGTCAGCCGCGCGGCCCACAAGGCGAGCGAGCTGACCCAGAAGCTCCTCTCCTTCGGCCGGAAACAGGTGCTGAGCGTGGCGCCGGTCGACCTGAACGAGGTCATCACCTCCTTCGGCGACATCATGCGCACCACGGTCAGGGAAAGCATCGCCATCGAGCTCAAGCTCTCCCCGGCCCCTTCCCGGGTGGTGGCGGACCGGGGCCAGCTGGAGCAGGTGATCCTGAACCTCATGGTCAACGCCCAGGACGCCATCTCCGGCACCGGCTCGATCCTTGTGGAGACGGGACACGTGATCCTGGACGACGAGTACGCACTAAAGCACCCGGGGTCCGCGGCCGGGGCCTACGTGCTGCTGGCCTGCACTGACGACGGCTGCGGCATGTCCGAGGAGACGCTGAACCGGATCTACGAGCCCTTCTTCACTACCAAGGAGGCGGGGCGCGGGACCGGGCTCGGGCTGGCCACCGTCTACGGCATCGTCAAGCACCATGGAGGCTATATCGAGGTGGAGAGCCGCCCCGGGGACGGGACCATGTTCAGGATCTACCTCCCCCAGGCCGCCGACGGCGCCCATCCCCAGCCGGGGACGGAGACACTGTCACAGGCCCGGGAGGAAGGAAGGGGGGCGACGGTGCTGCTGGTGGAGGACAACGCCATGATCAGGGAGATGGCGGGGGAACTCCTGACCTCGGCCGGCTACCGCGTGCTCTCCGCCGCCCTCCCCTCCCAGGCCCTGGAGCTCGCGGCCGGGGAGGGGAAGATCGACCTGCTGGCCACCGACGTGGTCATGCCGCAGATGAGCGGCCCCGAGCTCTACGACCGGCTCCTCGATGGGCATGGCTCGCTGCCGGTGCTCTACATCTCCGGCTACACCGGCAACCTCCTCCCCCCCCAGAGCACCATCCCGCAGGAGGCCATTTTCCTGGCCAAGCCCTTCACCGTGGAGCAGTTCCTGGAGAGGGTGCACGTGGTGATCAACCGCGCCGAGGCCGGGAGCGGGATACTTGAGGGGGAGCGGTGATTAGGGTCCGCCTGGAAAAGAGCGGGGCAGAGCCCGTATCCGGCAGCGACGAACTCCTGTGCATGGGGGAATTCACCCGGGTCTCCCGCCGCAGGATCCCCGGTGCAGGGTCCGTGATTCTCAAGGAAATGCTGGGCCCCGACGCGCTCACCAGGCTGCGGCACGAAAGGCGCATCCTGGAGCGGCTCTCGGCGGTCGAGGGGGTGCCGAGGCTGGCCCGGGGGGCTTTTCCCCCCGAGGCCCTGGCTATCGAGGACAGCTCCGCGCGGCCGCTGCCGAACGTGCTGCGGGAGCTGGGGCTGGAGATCCCGGCCTTGGTCAGGCTGGCCGCCAGGGTGGCGGGGATTCTGGCGGAGGTGCACCGGCAGGGGGTCGTCCACAGGAACCTGACCCCGGACAACCTGCTGGTGACCCCGGGGCTGGAACCGGTGCTGGTCGACTTCAACTTCGCCACTACCTTCGCCGAGGAGCGCCCGGCCTTCGTGCACCACCGCGAGATCACCGGCACCCTCTGCTACCTCGCACCCGAGCAGACCGGACGCACCGGCAGGGGCGTGGACCAGCGGGCCGACCTCTACGGGCTGGGCGCCACTCTCTATCAGCTGACCACCGGAGTTCCACCCTTCCAGGAGAAGGACCCGCTGCAGCTCATCCACGACATCCTGGCGCTGGTGCCGGTGCCCCCCGCCTGGCGGAGCCCGAGGGTCCCCAGGGCGCTGTCGGACATCATCATGCGCCTTTTGGAAAAGGAGCCCGACCGCCGCTACCAGAGCGCCCAGGGGGTGGCCCACGACCTGTCCCGGATGGCCGCGGCCCTGGAAAGGGGAGAAAGCCTGGGAGAGGACTTCGTCCCGGGAGAGCGGGATTTCGCCTTCAGGCTCTCCCCCCCGTCCCGGCTGATCGGACGCGAGAGGGAGGTCGCCGCCCTGACGGAATCGTTCGAAGGAGCCATCAGGGGAGAGGGGTCGTGCCTGCTGGTGACGGGAGCCCCCGGGGTCGGCAAGAGCACCCTGGTGAACGAGCTGCGCCCGCAGGTGGCGGCGCGGCGCGGTTTTTTCACCACCGGCAAGTTCGACCAGTACCGCCGGGACCTCACCGCCGACGGCGTCTACCAGGCCTTCAGGGGGCTGGGGAGGCTCCTTTTGGCCGAGCCGGAGGCCGAGCACGCCTGTTACCGGCGCACGCTGCTGGAGAGCCTGGGGGTCAACGCGGGACGGATAGCGGCCACCTTGCCGGAGTTCGCCCTCCTCATGGGGGACGTCCCGGAGGCGGCCGGCGACGACACGGTCAACGTCAAGGAGCGGCTGGTCCAGGCGTCTTTGGACATACTGCGGGCGGTCGCCTCGCCGGAGCGCCCCCTGGTGATGGTGGTGGACGACCTGCAGTGGGCCGCCCCCACCCCGCTGGGGCTGGTCGAGGCCATGGCCGCCGGCGAGGCCATTCCCGGGTTCCTCCTGGTCGGCTCCTTCCGGGACGACAAACCCACCCCCTCCCATACCCTCTATACGCTGACCCGCCCGGACCAGGTCTCGAAGGGGCCGCTCCTCCTCAAGCTGGAAAACCTCGCCCCCCGGGAGCAGAGCCTCTTCATCCAGGAGATGCTGCGGCTGGAGCCGCACGAGGCGGAGAAGCTCGCCCGGGTGGTGTCGGAGCGCACCGGCGGCAACCCCTACGACACCACCGAGTTCATCAACGCCCTGAGACGCGACGGCGCCCTGATGCAGGGGGGGGAGGGATGGAAGTGGCGGGAGGAGGAGATACGGCGGCACCTCGGTGAGGGGGACGTGGTGGAACTCCTCGATGGGCGGCTGAAGAAGCTCCCGGCTGGGTCGCAGGAGGTGATCGGGACCATGGCCTGCCTGGGTGGGGAGGTGGAGCGGGAGCTCCTGGCCCTCGCCGCTGGGCTCAACATGGAGGAACTAGAGGAGCGGCTGGTGGCCCCCCTGGAGGACGGGGTGGTGGTCTCCGTGGAGAACGGCCGGGTACGCTTTCGGCATGACCGGGTGCAGCAGGCGGCCTACCGGGCCCTGCATGATGAGCCAAGGCGCCGGTTCCACCTCTGCCTCGCCCGCAGGCTGTCGCAGCGGGAAGGTCTCGAGCCCCTCGCTGCCGAGCAGTACCTGCCGGCGTTGGAGGTGCTGGAGGACCGGGGCGAGAAACGGCGGGTGGTCGATATTCTCTTCACGGCCGCGGTCAGCACCAGAGGGATCAACTTCCGGGAGGGGGTGCGTTTCCTCGAGGCGGCGCTCTCCCTGCTGGATGACCGGGAGGGGGAGGAGGAGGGAGGGCTTGTCGTGACCTTGGAAAGCGAACGGCAGGCGGCCCTGTACTCCCTGGGGCGGCTGGAGGAGGCGGACCAGGCCTACCGGCGCATCGAGAGACTCTCCCGCTCGCCGCTGCAGCGAGCCGACGCCGCCTGCCTCCAGGTCTGCAGCCTCACCAGCCGGGCTCTGCCGCAGCAGGCCGTGGCTCTCGGGCTCGAGTTCCTCAGGGAGCTGGGGTTCGCACTCCCGGAACCGGCGGTGCTGGAGGGTGCCACCCGCTCGGGTCTGGCGGATTTCTACCGCTGGATGGAGAGCGGGGAGTGGCGGGGAGACCTGGAGCGGCCGGAACTGGCCGACCCGACGGCGCTGGCCGCGGCCAGGATGATGAACCGCATCATCCCCCCCGCCTATTTCTGCAACGACGCCATGATTTCGTGGTGGCTGGTCACCGAAAGCCGGCGGCTTTGGGCCGAACACGGACCCTGTGCCGCCTTGGTCGGGCCCTTGAGCCACCTCGCCTTCGTCACCATCTCGCTCTCCGGCGAGTTCCGACTGGGGGGAGCCGCGGTGCGGCACGTGCTGGAGGTCAGCGAGTCCAGGGGGTGGGAAGCGGATGCCTCCCAGTCGCGCTTTCTCTACTGCATGACCGTGGCCCCCTGGTTCGCCCCACTCGAGGAAAACGTGGCCAGGGCGCTACGGGCCGAGCAGGGGCTGGTGCAGGGAGGGGACCTCCTGAACGCCTGCTTGACCTACTACGCCAGCATCGTGCAGCTCCTGGACTGCGCCCCCACCCTGGAGCGCTTCGCCGCCGAGCTCGACCGGGCCGCGGCCTTCGCCGCGCGCACCGGCAACGCCCATACCGAGGCCATCCTCGCGCCCTACCGCACCCTGGCGCGCCAGCTGCGTGGGGAGCCGGGCCTGCAGGGCCGGCCCCGCGGCCGGGTGCCGGCGCAGGAAGTGTCCCGGGCCGCGGCGGGGGACGACTGGCAGGGAACGGCCTTGTCGCACGTGGTGGGGGCGATTTCCGCCGCCCTCAACGGCGACGCCGAACAGCTTGCGCTGCACGCCGCCCGGGCCAAAGCGCTCCGCTCCCACCTGGTGGGGACCTATGCCATGGCCCAGGCATCGTTGACCATGGCGCTCTCCCTGGCGCAGCAGGCGAGGACGGCCGCCCCCCCGGAGCGGGAGCGTCTCCTGGCCCTCTTCGACGAGGAGCGCCTCTTCATCGCCGGCCGGGCAGAGGACGCCCCGGGGACCTTCCTGCACCTGTCGAGGTGGCTCGATGCGGAGCGGGGCTGGGCGGTGGGTGAGCGCGAGACGGCGGCCGCCTCCTTCGATGCCGCCCTGAGCCTCACCAGGGAGCTCCGGCTCCCCTGGCAGCGGGCCCTGATCACCGAGCGCGCCGCCCTCTTCCAGCTCGAAATGGGGCTAAGCCATGTGGGCGGGATGCTGATGGCGGAGGCGAAGGAGCTTTATCTCGGCTGGGGGGCGATCGCCAAGGTGAGGAAGCTGGAGGCGGCCCATCCCGTCCTTCGCCCCAGGCGCAGCCACGGCCCCGAAGTCGACCAGGCCATCTCGGCCGACGCCATCGACCTGCTGGCCATCCTGCGCGCCTCCCAGGCTCTGAGCTCCGAGACCTCGCTGGAGCGGCTCACCGCGCTGGTCGTGGAGCTTTTGGAAGTGATGACCGGGGCCACCGCGGTCTCGCTGCTGGTCATGGACGAAGAGGGCGGGAGGTGGCGGCTTTTGCCGGGGCGGGGTCTGCAGGGGACCGAGTCGCTCCCCCTGGAGCGGGCGGCGGAGCTGAGGCTCGTCCCCCTGTCGCTCTTTCACTACGCACGGCGCACCCTGAAGCCCCTCATGGTGGAGGACGCCACCGTCGACGACCGCTTCCGCCACGACCCCTACCTGGCCGGGTGCCGGTGCTGCTCCGCGCTGGCGGTCCCCATCCTCAACCAGCGGGCCCCACGCGCGGTCCTTTTGCTGGAGAACCGCCTGTCACGCGGCGCCTTCACCACGGACCTCGTGGACGCGGTGACCCTGGTCGCCGGCCAGCTGGCCGTCTCGCTGGAGAACGCCCTCCTCTACGAGCGGCTGGAGGAGCGGGTGCGGGAGCGGACCCGCGAGCTGCAGGAGGCCCAGAGCGAGCTGATGGCCGCGGCCCGGCACGCGGGGATGGCGGAGATCGCCAACAACGTGCTGCACAACGTGGGGAACGTCCTCAACAGCGTCAACGTCTCCGCAGGGGTGGCGGCGGAGAGGATCAGGGAGTGGAGGGTCTGGGGGCTCTCGAGGGCGGTCGAGCTCATGGAGGAGAACTCCGGGGACCTGGGGCATTTCCTGACCCATGACCCGAAGGGGAGGCTCCTCCCCGGATACCTGAAGGGGCTGGCCCGGAACCTCTCCGACGAGCAGCGGGAAATGGTGGAGGAGCTCTCCCGGCTGGTGAAGAGCGTCGATCACATCAAGGACATCGTGGCCACCCAGCAGTGCCACGCCGGGGCGGCCAGGGTGGTGGAGCCCGTGCAGGTGCGGGAGCTGATCGAGGACGCGCTGCGCCTGAACCTGGCGACCTCGGGCGAAAGCGCGCTCACGGTGGAGCGGGACTTCTCCCCCCTCCCCCTGCTCCCCCTCGACCGGGCGCGCGTGCTGCAGATCCTGATCAACCTGGTAAGTAACGCGAGCCATGCCATGGAGGGGCTCCCCCACGGCGAGCGGCGCCTGACCGTCACCGTGGAGCTCGTCCCGGGAAGGGTGCGGATCACGCTGACCGACCGGGGGGAAGGGATCGCCGGCGACAACCTCTCCCGCATCTTCAGCCACGGCTTCACCACCCGCAAGAACGGACACGGCTTCGGGCTGCACGCCAGCGCCCTGGCTGCCCGGGAGATGGGGGGGACGCTGACGGCGCGAAGCGAGGGTGCGGGGCGGGGAGCCTCCTTCGTCCTGGAGCTCCCGGTCCCGGAGGAGGAACCATGAGCGGGTCCGACAACCGGCGCATACTGGTCATCGACGACTCCCCGTCGATACACCACGATTTCGTCAAGATCCTGGCGGCGAAGGAGCCGGTGGAAGGGCTGGACCGGCTGGAATCGGCCCTCTTCGGCAGGGGACGCGGCAGGTCGCGCCACGGATTCGAGGTCGACTCGGCCCTGCAGGGGGCGGAAGGGCTAGAGCTCTTGCTGCGGGCGCTGGAGGCGCAGAGGCCCTACGCGGTGGCCTTCGTGGACATGTGGATGCCCCCCGGCTGGGACGGGCTGCAGACCGTGGAGCGGCTGTGGGAGGCCGACCCCAGGCTGCAGATCGTGATCTGCACCGCCTGCGCCGACGACCGTTTCGAGGAGCTCCTGGAGAGGCTCTCGGTCGATGACCGGCTGTTGATCCTGAAAAAGCCCTTCGACAAGGGGGAGGTGAGCCAGCTGGCCGGAGCCCTGAGCGCCAAGTGGAAGTCGAGCCGGCAGGCCGAGCTGAAGATGGCCCACCTGGAGAGCCTGGTCCGGCAGCGGACGGCGGAGCTCGAGCTGGCCAACCGCGACCTGTTGCGGGCGAGGGACGAGGCCCGGGCCGGGAGCCGCGCCAAGAGCGAGTTCCTGGCCCACGTGGGGGACGAGATCCGCACCCCGATGAACACCATCCTGGGGATGACCCACCTGGCCCTGCTGGGCGAGCTCACCAGCACCCAGCGGCTCTTCATCAGCAAGGCCAGAGCCGCGGCCGACTCGCTGATGGGAATAATCGAGGGGATCCTGGACTTCTCCCGCCTGGAGTCGGGGAGGCTCGGCCTGGAGCCGGGGGAGTTCCATCTGGGGGAGGTCCTGGAGCGACTCACGCCCCCGCTGGCCGAGCAGGCCCGCGGCAAGGGGCTCCGCTTCCTGGTGGACGCCCCCCTCCCCCCCCTTCCCCTGGTGGGAGACCATCGCCGACTGGAGCAGGTGCTGACCGAACTCTGCCAAAACGCCATCAAGTTCAGCGAGCGGGGGACGGTGGAGCTCCGGGTGCGGATGGCGGGGGGGAGCGAGGAGCGACGCACCCTCCTCTTCACGGTGACCGACAGCGGCTGCGGGATACCTGCCAAGGAGCTGGGGAGACTCTTCCATCCCTTCAGCCAGCTCGACGCCTCCACCACCAGACGCCACGGCGGGACCGGGATGGGGCTCGCCCTTTGCCGGGAGCTGGTCCGGCTCATGGGGGGGGAACTCGAGGTGGTTTCCGAGAGCGGCGCCGGGAGCGAGTTCTCCTTCTGCCTCGAGTTCGCCCTGGCGGGGTCGGCTCCCCAGCCCCCCCCGGCCGAGGCACCGGCCGTCAACCTTGCCGCGGGACTCCGCTACTGCTGCGACGACCTGCGGCTTTACCGGCGCCTCCTCCTCCAGTTCCTGGAGCGCCGCGGCGCCACTGCGGAGATTGCCGGGGAGCTGGCCCGGGAGGAGTGGGCAACGGCGGCGAGGCTGGCCCATACCATGACCTCGGTCTCGGGGACCATAGGGGCCGGGACCCTGTCCGGGACGGCGCGCTTGCTGGAGAGCCGGATCAGGGGGGGGGATCCCCAGGCTACCGGGAGGCTCTTGGAGGAGTTCGACCACGAGCTCTCGCGGTCCCTCTCCTGGATAGAGAGCTATTTGGGCGAAGGCCATCCCGAGGGGGGGGGAGCGGCCTCCCGGCAGGTGAATGCCGGGGCGGCCAGGGCCTTGCTCGACCAGATGTGCTCCCTGTTCGACCGGGACCTCGACCGGGCCCTGGTGCTGAAGGAGCTTTTGAGAAGGGAGCTGGAGGGAACGGCCGTGGAGGAGGAGTTCGCACGGATGGAGCGGCAGATAGAGAACTTCGATTTCGACGGGGCTGTCGACAGCCGCGGGAAGATCGAGCGGATGCTGGAGCAGGAGGGGTGCGGAAATGACCAGTGAGGGAGGAGCGATGGCAGAGGAGAGGCGGAAGGTCCTGATAGTGGACGACACCCCGGAGAACATCCAGGTACTGATGGCGATCCTGTCCGGCGAGTACCAGATCATCGCAGCCCGGGACGGGGCGCGCGGCCTGGCCCTGGCCGCGACCGACCCGGTCCCGGACATGATCCTGCTCGACGTCAGGATGCCGGGGATGGACGGCTTCGAGGTCTGCGAAAGGCTCAAGTCGGGCGAGAAGACCAGGGAGATCCCGGTGATCTTCGTGACCACCATGACCGCCGAGGAGGACGTGCGCAGGGGGCTTCAGCTCGGGGCGGTGGACTACATCACCAAGCCCTACAGCCCGAGCCTGGTCAAGGCCAGGATACGCAACAATTTCCGCGGTGCGGCCGGGGAAGCTAAGCCGCTGGCCCCCACCGTCGTCGCAGGTGCCTGAACTCGTCCACCAGGCACGCGGTGTCGGGGAAGGGATGGGAGCAACGTGAGGGGAGGCTTTTCCCCTCTAAAGTAATCTGTCCGCGTCCCGATAAGAGGGATGCCTTCCGGCTCCGGGCGCGGTCTGCTTCATGCTTCAGCCGCACAGCTACCAGCACGGTTCGGAAATCACCTCAGACGCGGCGGAGCGAAGACCAGATGTCACACTTACCGGGGGATCCCGGTCACAGCCTCGAGAGCCTCATCCCGGAGACCGGCGGCCGCCACCAGGCAGCGCCGCCCCCGCTCCACGCCCCCGACCCGGGGCCGGAACGGGAGGAGGACGAGACCCTTTTCCTCAACGAGGAGACCAGGATCTTCCGCAGGAAGCGCCCCCGGGCCGGGAGCATGATCTGCAAGGAGTTCCTGGGCGCAAGGGCCCTGCCGCGGCTGCGTCACGAGACGAGGATACTGGAGCGGCTTCAGGGGCTGGATGGTATCCCGCGCCTGGTCTCCTACCCCCTCCCCGGCACCCTGGCGGTCGAGGATTTCGGCGCCGGCACGCTGGCGGAGACCTTGCCCCCCGGCCAGATCGAGGTTCCGCTCCTGCTGGAGCTGGCCCTCCAACTCGCCGCCATCCTCTCCCGGCTGCACCGGGCCGGAGTGGCCCACCGCAACCTGTCCCCCGGCAAGATCGTCTGCGCCTTCGCCCCACTCAGGGTCATGCTGGTGGATTACAGCCTCGCCACCACCTTCGCCGATGACCGGCCACCGTTCCTGCACCACCGGGAGATCGCCGGCGAGCTCCCCTACCTCTCACCGGAGCAGACCGGTCGCACCGGCTGGCCGGTCGACCACCGCGCCGACCTCTACGCCCTGGGCGCCACCCTCTATCACCTCGTCACCGGCGCCGCCCCCTTCACCGAGAGCGATCCGCTGCAGCTGATCCACGACATCCTGGCCCGGGTCCCCTCTCCGCCTGACCAAATCAACCCGCAGCTGCCGCGGGGGCTCTCCCGTATCATCATGCGCCTGCTGGAGAAGGAACCGGACCGCCGCTATCAGAGCGGCGAGGGGCTCGTCTGGGACCTGAAGAGGCTGGCCGACGCCCTGGCACGGGGGAGCGAGGAGGTCTTCCCGCTGGGCCGGCGCGATTTCCCCCTGCGGCTCTCCCCCCCCTCGCGGCTGATCGGCAGGAGCCGGGAGATAGCCGCCCTGCGCGAGGCTTTCGGGGGTGCCTGCCGGGGGGAGGTCAGGGGAGTCCTGGTGGCCGGCGGCCCCGGAGTCGGCAAAAGTGCCCTGATAAACGAGCTGCGGCCGGTGGTCACCGCGCGCCGGGGCTTCTTCGCCGCCGGGAAGTTCGACCAGCACCGCCAGGACGTCGCCTCCGACGCCGTGGTGCAGGCCTTGGCCGCCCTGGCCGCGCTCCTTTTGGCTGAGCCTGAGGAGGAAATGGCCGCCATAAGGGAGGAGATCCTCCACGCGGTCGGCCCGAATGCCGCCCTGGCCGCGGCCATGAACCGGGGATTCGCCCTCCTGCTGGGGACTGCTCCCGCCCTCCTGGAGGGGGACCAACGGACGGACCGGCTGATCCAGACCGGGCTCGATCTGTTGCGGGGGATCGCCTCGCCGGCGCGTCCGGTGGTGCTGGTGCTCGACGACCTGCAGTGGGCTTCTCCCACCGCCTGTGCTTTCGTGGCAGGGCTCCTCTCCTGCACGATCCCCGGCCTGCTGCTGGTCGGCAGCTACCGCGACGGTGAGGTGAAGACCGGCCATCCCCTCTGGCGGCTGCTGGGGTGCAGGGACGGACTAGATGCGCCGCTGGTGCTGGAGCTCGACAACCTCGCCCCGCCGGAAATCGGGCAACTGCTGCAGGAGATGCTGCGGCTTGACGGGGAAGACTCTGCCGCCCTGGCCGCGGCAGCGGCGGCCAGCACCGGAGGAAACCCGTTTGACACAGTTGAGCTGGTAAACGCACTCAGGCGGGAAGGGATGCTGGTCCCGACGGAGACAGGGTGGAGATGGGACGGTGCCGCCGTCCGCGGCCACCTCGGGACCGGAAATGTGGTCGACCTCCTCGGCCACCGGATCGAGCGGCTCCCGGCCGGTGCCAGGGAGCTACTCGATATCATGGCCTGCCTCGGCGGGAAGCTCTCTCTCCCGCTGCTGCAGTGCGCCAGCGGCCTCTCTCCTTACCATCTCGAAGAGGAGTCGGCCCCCTTGCTGGAGGACGGCCTGCTGGTGGCAGGGCATGCCCCTCAGGGCTCGCTCCGTTTCAGGCATGACCGGGTGCAGCAGGCAGCCTACGGCCGCCTCGCCCCCGGCGCGCGCGATGCCCTGCACCTGGTCCTGGCGCGGCGGCTCTCCGAGCGGGGGTTCGAGACGGCGGCCGCGGAGCAGTACCTCCCGGTCTGCCAGTCGATAACCGACCCGGCCGAGCGCCGGGTGGCCGCCTCGCTCTTCCGGGATGCGGCGGCGCGCTGCCGGCTGATCAACAATGGCTTGTCCGAGCGCCTCCTTGCCGCTGCCGTAACCCTCCTGGAGGCCAACGGCGACGTGGCTTGCGACCCGCTGTTACTGGGCATACTGTGCGAGCGGCACGCCGCACTGTACACCATCGGCTCCCTTGACGAGGCCGACCGGGTCTACGCCTTGATAGAGGGGGCGTCGCTCACCACCATGGACCTCGCCGATGCCGCCTGCGTGCAGATGAGCAGCCTGATGAACCGCGGGCGCACCCTGGAGTCGGTAGAGCTGGGCCTGGCCATGCTGCGGCAGCTGGGACTGGAGGTGCCGCAGGGCGATGAGCTGGAGGTGAGAATTGCGACCGGCCTGGGGGACTTCTATCGCTGGGTCGAGCAGGATGACCGGCAGCGGGACCTCGAGCGGGCGGAGATGAGCGACCCGCAACCCATGGCCATCGCCAAGGTCGTCAACCGCATACTCCCCGGCGCCTTCTTCACCGATCGCGCCCTGTTGTCCTGGCTCGTGCTGCAGTCCCTGCGACTGTGGGAGAAGCAGGGACCGAGCCCGCTGCTCCTCCCGCCACTTTGCCATATCGGGTGCGTCACGGTCGCCCGGCAGGATTACCGCACCGGCTACCGCGCCATCCGTCGCGCCCTGGCGGCAGGAACGGCGCGCGGTTACCAGACCGAGCTCGCGCACGCCCGGGTGCTCTTCTGCATCTACGGCCTGCCGTGGCACCAGCCCATCGAGGAGACCGTGCGACAGGCGCATTGGGCGCGGGAGGGGCTGTTGCGCGGCGGTGAGCTGCAGTTCGCCTCCTTCACCTTCGTGGCCAGCTCCGGCGTTCTCCTCGACTGCACACCCACCCTCGACGGCTTCGAGACCGAGTTGGAGGAGGGGGGGGCGCTGGCCCAGCGCACGCGCAACGGCTTCGTGCTCACCACGCTCCTCACCTGGCGGCAGCTGCTGCGTAGCCTGCGCGGGGAGACCGCAAGCCCCGGGAGTTTCGATGGACCCGATTTCGATGAGTCCTCGCATCTGGCGGCCCTCGAGGGCAATCCGGCGGCAACGGCCGGCTTCCACACCCACCGCGCCGTAGCCTCGGCCATTTTCGGCGACGCCGACTCCCTGGCGCGCTACACCGCGCTTGCTCTCGCGCTTGTCGCCTGCAACGAGGGGAACTACGCCACCGCCCACGTCCACTTCCTGAACGCCCTGAGCCTGGCCCGGCAGGCACGGGAGGCGGCGGACGCGGAGCGCGGCGGGCTCCTGGCCCGGCTGGAGGTCTCGCGTGAGTGGCTGGCCCTGCGGGCGGCCGACGCGCCGGCCAATTTCCTCCATCTGCTGCGCCTGGTGGATGCCGAGAAGGCCTGGGCCGCGGGGGACTTCCGTGCCGCCCTGCACTCCTTCGACCAGGCGCTGGGAATGGCCGACCCCTGCACCCGGCGCTGGCACCGGGCCCTCATCGCCGAGCGCGCGGCTCTCTTCCACCTGGAGCACGGGCTGGAGCAGGGGGCAAGGGGACTGCTGGCCCAGGCGAGGGGACTCTACCGGCAGTGGGGAGCGACGGGGAAGGTGCGGCAGCTGGAGAAGGCCCATGCATTCCTGCACGCCTCCCGCGGAAAAGCCCCGGAGGCGGAGGGGGAGACGGTATCGGGTGACACGGTCGATCTGCTGGCGGTGCTGCGGGCCTCGCAGGCGCTCAGTTCCGAGACCGGGCTTGACCGGCTGAGGGCCCAGGTGGTCGAGGTGCTGCAGGCGCTGACCGGCGCCACCTCGGTGGCCCTCGTGGTCCGGCTGGACCGGGACCAGCAGTGGACGCTCCTGCCGCAGCCCCGGGGGGAAGAGCTCCCGGCCCCGCTCCCTCTCGAGGAGGCCGCCTCCCGAAGGCTCCTCCCCCTGGCGGTCTTTCGCTACCTCGAGCGCACGCTCGAGCCGCTCCTTCTGGATGATCCGAAGGAGGACGACCGCTTCAGGCACGACCCTTACCTCGCCCCCCTCGGGCAGTGCTCGCTTTTGGGGGTCCCCATCGTGAGCCACGGGGCTCTCAGCGCGGTGCTCCTTCTGGAAAACAGTCTCTCCCGCGGAGCCTTCAGCGCCGAGCGTCTCGATGCCGTGACCCTGATCGCCCGCCAGCTCGCCGTCTCCCTGGAGAACGCCCTCCTCTACCAGAAGCTCGAGGAGCGGGTGCGGGAGCGGACGTCCGAGCTGGAAGAGACCCAGCACGAGCTGGTGGCCGCGGCCCGGCAGGCGGGGATGGCCGAGATCGCCACCAACGTGCTCCATAACGTGGGGAACGTATTGAACAGCGTAAACATTTCGGCCGGGCTGGTGGCAGCCCAGGTGCGGCGCTCGAAGGTGCCGGGGCTGGTAATGGCGGTCGCCCTTCTGAATGAGCACGCGGCCAGGCTCGGGGAGTATCTGACCGAGGACGAAAAGGGGAGGCTCCTGCCGGAGTACCTGGAGAAGGTGGCCCGGGCCCTGGCCGAGGAGCGCAAGCTGATGGGCGAGGAGCTTTCCCGGCTCTCCCGCAGTGTCGACCACATCAAGGAGGTGGTGGCCACCCAGCAGTCGTACGCCGGGGCCGGAAGCCTGATCGAGGAGGTGGAGCTGAGGGAGCTCATCGAGGACGCGATCCGCATCAATCTCGGAGCGCTGGTACGCCACGAGGTCACGGTGGAGAGGGACTTCAGCGGCGTCGCGACGCTCCCCCTGGACAAGGCGAGGGTGCTGCAGATCCTGGTCAACCTGATCAGCAACGCCAGGCAGGCCATGCAGGGCGCTCCGGTGGCATCACGCCGGCTGACCATCACGGTGGATGCCGCAAGCGCCAGGCTGCGGATCCGCGTCACCGATCGCGGCGAGGGGATCACCGCCGAAAACCTGAAAAAAATCTTCACCCACGGTTTCACCACCAGGAAGGGGGGGCACGGCTTCGGCCTCCACAGCTGCGCCGTCGCCGCCAGGGAAATGGGGGGGAGCCTCACCGTGGAAAGCGCAGGACCCGGGAGGGGAGCGAGCTTCACCCTGGAGCTCCCGGTTAAAGGAGCAGGAGAGACATTATGAACGAAACCGGTAACAAGCGCATCTTGCTGATCGACGACACCCCGGCCATCCACGAGGACTTCAGGAAGATCCTGAGCGACCAGGGGCCGGCCGCCGAGCTGGCCGAGTTCGAGAGCGCCCTCTTCGGCACCAAGCCGCAGGAGCGAAGCCTGCGCTTCCAGCTGGACTCGGCCTTCCAGGGCCAGGAGGGTCTGGCCAAGGTAAGGGCCTCGCTGGAGCAGGACCTCCCCTACGCCATGGCCTTCGTGGACATGCGCATGCCCCCGGGGTGGGACGGGGTGGAGACCATCGAACGCCTCTGGGAGGCCGACCCAAGGCTCCAGGTGGTGATCTGCACCGCCTATTCCGACTACAGCTGGGAGGAGGTGCTGGAGCGGCTGGAGGTGGGGGACCGGCTGCTGGTACTGAAGAAGCCCTTCGACGCCATCGAGGTCTGCCAGTTGGCCAGCACCCTGACCGCCAAGTGGGAGATGACCCGCCAGGCGGAATTGAAGATGGCCAGCCTCGAGGAGGCGGTCCGCAGGCGGACGGTGGAGCTGGCCCGGGCCAACGAGGCGCTGCAGGCCGACATCATCGAACGCAAGCGCGCGCAGCAGGAGGCGATGGAAGCCTACCGCAGGATCTCCGACATCCTGGAGTTCCTCCCTGATGCCACCTTCGTGGTCGACCAGGAAGGGAAGGTGATGGCCTGGAACCGCGCCATCGAGGAGCTGACCGGCGTACCGAAGGAGGAGGTCCTGGGGCGTGGCGATTGCGCCTACGCCGTCCCCTTCCACGGCATGCGCAGAGTGACTCTGATCGACATGCTGGACGCGGACCATGACGTCCAGGAGCTGACCTACCCCGGCGTGAAGAGGGACGGGAAGACGCTCACGGCCGAGGTCCGGGTCATGCTGCATGGCGAGGTCTGCTGGCTGTGGAGCGCGGCCACCCCCCTTTACAACATGCAGGGCTGCAAGGTGGGGGGGATCCAGTCGGTGCGCGACGTGACCGAGCTCAGGCGCGTCGAGCAGGAACGCTCCAGGCTGGAGGCGCAGCTGCATCATTCAGGCATGATGGAATCCCTGATGGCGCAGCTTGGGCACGACCTGAAGACCCCGCTCACGCCGCTTTTCGCGCTCCTCCCCATGGTCAGGAAGAAGGTGGACGACCCGGGGGTCCAGAAGATGCTTGAAATCTGCCAGAAGAGCGTGAGCCAGATCGAGAACCTGAGCGGTAAGGCCCTGGAGCTGGTGCGTCTCTCCTGCCGGCAGGCCCCCCTGGAACCGATGCCGGTGGCGCTCAAGGGGGCGGTGGAAACCTGCCTCAACGGCTGCATGTCCCTCTTCGCCCGGCGGGGCATCAGCTGCCTTAATGAGGTCGACGACACGGTGATCGTGCAGGCGGCGGCGGAACAACTGAACCTCCTCCTTGACAACCTCCTCTCCAACGCGGCCCGCTACGCCAGGGAAGACGGGACCGTCCGCATCGCCACCCTCATCGAGGGGGAGACGGTGGTGGTCTCGGTCCGGGATGACGGGGTCGGGCTGCAGCCGGGACAGAGCGCGCAGATCTTCGACGAGTTCTTCAAGGCCGATGCCGCCCGTCACGACCTCAACACCCAGGGGTTGGGGCTGGCGATCTGCAAGAGGATAGTCCTGAACCACAAGGGGAGGATCTGGGCCGAAAGTCCCGGCATCGGAGAGGGAACCTCCTTCTACTTCACCCTTAAGTTGTGGAAAAAACCTTTACAACGCTCGGAGGGAAGAGCATGAACAACAGGATAATGATCGTCGACGACAACGAATACGTGAGGGCCTCGGTGGAGATCATCTGCCAGTCGGTCGAGCTGGACCTGACCACCGCGGCCTCCGGGGCCGAGTGCCTGGAGCACCTGGAGGCGGGCTTTAGGGGGGTGATCCTGATGGACATCATGATGCCGGAGATGGACGGCTGGGACACCATCCGCGCCATGGTGGAGCGGGGGCTCTATCCCGGGAACCTGATCGTGATGCTGACCGGGATGGGGGAGCCGGACGCCAAGATGGACGGGGTGCAGGAGTACGTCACCGACTACCTGACCAAGCCCTTCGGCCCGGACGAGCTGATCGAATCCCTGCAATACTACCTGACCCTTTTGAACGCCGACATCGCATGAGCAGAAAGAACCTCGTAATCATAGGCATTTCCACCGGGGGGCCGGTGACGCTCAAGGCGCTCTTCAGGCAGCTCCCTCCCCTGAACGCGGCGTTCGTGATCGTGCTGCACATCACCCCCCAGATGGACTACCGGATCGCCCAGGGGCTGGCCGTAGCGGCGCACATGCCGGTGGCACTGGCCCAGGACGGGGAGTACCTGAGGCCGGGAAACATCTACCTCGCGCCGGGGGGCTTCCACCTGAAGCTGGACGGGAACCAGAAGATCGTCCTCTGCGAGGGGGCCCGGGTAAACTACGTGCAGCCGTCGGTGGACGTGACCATGGAGTCCATCACCAGGCAGCTCGGTGGCGGCAAGATCATCGGCGCCATCATGACCGGCATGGGCAAGGACGGCGCCGCAGGGATCAGGCACATCAAGAGCATCGGCGGGATCACCATGGCGCAGGACCAGAAGTCCTCGACCATCTACGGGATGCCCAAGGCCGCGGCCCAGACCGGCGCGATAGACTTCGTACTCCCCCCCGACAAGATGGCCGAGAAGCTGATCGAGCTCCTGGGCTAGCTACGGCGGCAGTCCCTAGTCCCTAGTCCCTAGTCCCTAGTCCTCCGGAGACCCTCTCCAGCAGGAAATCGACGAAAGCCCGGTTGGCCCGCGACAGGTAGAGGTGCTTCTTCCAGGCGATCAGCAGGTCGAGATAGAGCGGCGGGTCGAACGACACCGCGGCCAGGTCCGTGTCGGCGGCCACCACCATCCTAAGGAAGGTCGAGATCCCGGTCCCGTTTCTGACCAGGGACTTGACCAGCGAGAAGAGGTTGGTCTCGAAGATGATGTTGGGCGAGGCCCCGGTTCCCTTGAGCGCCTCGTTCAGGAATTCCCTGATGTAATACCCCTCCTTGTAGAAGACCAGCGGTTCCCTGATCAGCTCGGCCAGGGTCACCTTCTTGCGCGAAGCGAAGGGATGGTCGAGCGGCACACAGACCACCACCTCCTCCCGCAGGAAGTGGCGCACCTCGAGGTTGGACGGGAAATTCTCCCCCGCGACCACTCCCATATCGAGCTCGCCCTCGGCGATCATCTTCTGGATCCGCCCCGCCCCTTCCCCGTGAACGGAAAGATGGAGCTGCGGATAGCTCCTCCTGAAATCCCTGATGATGTCCGGAAAGAAGTAGGCGGAGATCATCGGCGGGATGCCGATCCTCACCTCCCCCTTGGTCAGCCCCTTGAGTTCCCCCATTTCCGACTCGGCCGCCTTCAGATCGTCCAGTATGCGCCGGGCGTGGCCAAGGAAGATCTCTCCTTCCGCCGTCAGCGATACCTTCTTGTCCTGCCTGTTGAAGAGCGCCAGGTCGAGTTCGTCCTCCAGCTTCCTGATGGCCATGCTGATGGCGGGCTGGGCGATGCGCAGCCCCTGCGCCGCCTTGGTGAAGCTCCTCACCCTGGCAACCTCAAGAAAGTACCTCAGTTGTCGGACGTCCATGGGCATCTCCATCATTATTACTTATCGAAGCCATAGTTATTATATATTTTTCTTATAGTGAGGCAAGGGCTATATTGTCTGCATCAGGGCTCTCCTCCCTGCCCCTCCCCCACCCCCTACCCCCGCGAGGGGAGGAGGGACCTGACAGGAGCGAGATAGAGACAGAGTGAGGTAACGATGGGATCGATCAGGAAGGGAACGAGGAGATATCGGCAGGTGAACCTGGCCTTTTTCGTGGCAGGGTTCGTCACCTTCATCACACTTTACGACATGCAGCCGCTGCTGCCGGTCTTCTCCCGCGAGTTCGGGATTCCCGCGGCCCTGGGGAGCCTGCCCTTGTCGGCGGCCACCTGCTCACTGGCGGTCGCCATGCTCTTCGCCGGGAGCCTGTCGGAGACCTTGGGGCGCAAGAAGGTGATGGTCTCCTCGCTGGTCGTGACCTCGCTACTGGCCCTCTTCACCTCGCTCACCCACACCTTCCCGGCGCTGGTAGCCCTGAGACTGCTGCAGGGTATCGCCCTGGCAGGGCTCCCCGCCGTTGCCATGGCCTACTTGAGTGAGGAGATAGCCCCGGCATCGCTGACCTCCGCCATAGGTCTCTACATAAGCGGCAACGCCATCGGCGGCATGACCGGCCGCATCTTCACCGCCACCATGGCCGAACACTTCTCCTGGCGGCCGGCCCTGGCGGTGATAGGGGTATCGTGCCTCCTCGCCAGTCTCTATTTCGCCAAGGCGCTGCCACCTTCCTCGAACTTCAAGGAGCGCCCCTTCGTAGCCCGCTATCTCATCAGCTCGCTCATCGGTCAGCTGCGTGACCAGGGGCTCCTCTGCCTTTACGGCATATCGTTCCTGGTCATGGGAAGCTTCGTCACCCTCTACAACTACATCACCTTCAGGCTCCTCGCCTCACCCTACAACTTAAGCCACTCCGTGGTCAGCTGGATCTTCCTGGTCTACCTGTTCGGATCCTTCAGCTCCTCGATGGTGGGGCGCCAGGTGGAGAAGTTCGGGCGCGACCGGATGTTGCTTGCGGCCCTCGCGACCATGGGGCTCGGGGCGCTGGTGACCCTGTCATATGACCTCACCGCCATCGTCACCGGGATCGCCCTCTTCACCTGCGGCTTCTTCGGCGCCCACGCCATAGCCTCCAGCTGGGTCGGCAGCAGGGCCCGCACCGCAAGGGCCCAGGCAGCTTCCATCTACCTCTTCAGCTACTATCTCGGGTCCAGCGTGTCGGGAACGGTCGGCGGCGTCTTCTGGAGCTCGCTGGGATGGCAGGGCGTGGTCTCACTGATCCTGGCGCTGCTGGCCGCCGCGGTCTGCCTCTGGAAGCGGCTGGTGAGCCTTTCGGAACCCGCTGCCGTGGTAAGCGAGGCGGTAGCCGGCGCAGAGGGATTGCGCAGCTGAGGGAGTCTAAAAAGGAGGCTCAAGTTTAGGTGATTGGCTCCGATACGTCTGGTATATTCAGGCAAAGGAGCGATACATGCCGGATCTGGTACGTCTTGCAGTTGGAATCTCAATCCCCGTAGAAATGCTTCCCACATGGGACCGGCTGGCGGAGTTCGCCACCATACACGGTCCGGTCTTCGAAGCGGATCTCAAGCAGCTCGGGCTCAACCTGCGCCCGATCTTCAACCTGAACAGTTCCATCGGCGGGGACCAGGCCATCTCCTTCGGCACCGCCACCACCTCTTCGCTGCAGTTCGTGCTGCGCCCCGACATCTACCGGGCCATGATCGGCGGCGTCATCAACTAAAACCTCCCCGACAGCCCCTCCCCTCCCCGGGAGGGGCATCGTTTCAGCTCCCCGGAATGCTTTCCCGATAGCGGTCGCTCACGAACTTGATGTGATCGCGCATCCACCCGATGGTCCCCTGCCTTGCACTCTATCGAGTCACCTTCCCTCTCATGACCTTACGTAATTCCTGATCCCGAAAACAAGGGGAAGCCGGCTTGTGGCGGCGTTGGCGGTCCTTTGCGCGCTACAGGACAAAAAAGACCCTGATACGCAGATTGTGCGATTTTATGACTTACGTCAAGGTTGGAGTTGGCTTTTGACGGTAATGTCCCACCATCGGAACGGCGGCACCCAGTGAGATTGAGACGATGGGAGCATGAAGCTCCTCCGAATAATAAACTGCTTCCGGCCACCGGAGGCCCAGGGGAACTAATGATAGACAAGGTTAAAAGCTGGCTCGGGTTTTCGACATCAACTACCAACACCAAGGAAAAGGGGGAAAAAATGGACATGTTTTGCTTTCAGTGTGAACAGGCTGCCAACGGGGGATGCTCCAAGGTAGGCGTCTGCGGTAAGAAACCGGAAGTGGCGGCGCTGCAGGACCAGCTCGTCTACGCCATGAAGGGGATCGCCTTCTGGGCCCACAACGCCCGTCAGAAAGGCGCCAAGGATACCGATATCGACCGCTTCATGCTGGATGGCCTCTTCACCACCGTCACCAACGTCGACTTCGACGCCGAAGAAATAGCCAAGCTGGTGCGCGACGCAGCCAAACAGCGCGACCGTGCCCAGACCCTGTTCGAGAAGGCAAATAACGGCCCCTACACCGGCGCCATCCCGGAGGCTGCCAGGGCCTTCAATCCCGGCAGCACCGAAGAGCTGATCGCCCTGGGCGCGCAGCACGGCGTCAAGGCCGACCCTTCCCTCGATGCCGACGTCAAATCGGTCCAGGAGATCCTGGTCTACGGCATGAAGGGATATGCCGCCTACGCCCACCACGCACTGGTGCAGGGGCTGGAGAACGACGAGATCTACGCCTTCACCCACAAGGCGATGGCCGCCACCCTGGACAAGAGCCTCGGCCTGATGGACTTCGTCGGCCTCTCCATGGAGTGCGGCAAGACCAACCTGACAGCGATGGAGCTCCTCGACAAGGCCAACACCGACAGTTTCGGCCACCCGGTCCCGACCCCCGTCCAGCTGGGCACCAAGGCGGGCAAGGCCATCCTGGTCTCCGGTCACGACCTGCGCATGCTCGAGGAGCTGTTGAAGCAGACCGAAGGCAAGGGGATCAACATCTACACCCACGGTGAGATGATCCCGGCCCACGGCTACCCCGGCCTCAAGAAGTACCCGCACCTCGTCGGCAACTTCGGCGGCGCATGGCAGGATCAGGCCAAGGAACTCCCGAATTTCCCCGGCGCCATCATCTTCAACACCAACTGCATCCAGCGTCCCGCCGACAGCTACAAGGACCGCCTCTTCACCTGGGGGCTCGTGCAGTGGCCCGACGTCAAGAACATCACCGGGTGGGATTTCTCCCCGGTCATCGAGAAGGCGCTCGAGCTCCCCGGCTTCGAGGAGAACCTGGGCAAGGAGATCCTCACCGGCTTCGGGCACAACGCCGTCCTCGGCGTGGCCGACAAGGTCATCGACGCGGTCAAGTCCGGCGCCATCCGTCACTTCTTCCTGATCGGCGGCTGCGACGGCGCGAAGAGCGGGCGCAACTACTACACCGAGTTCGCCGAGCAGGTCCCCAGCGACTGCGTGATCCTGACCCTGGCCTGCGGCAAGTACCGCTTCAACAAGCTCGACTTCGGCGACATCGGCGGCATCCCGCGCCTTTTGGACATCGGTCAGTGCAACGACGCCTACTCCGCCATCCAGATCGCCGTGGCCCTGGCCGGCGCCTTCGGCTGCGGCGTCAACGACCTCCCGCTCTCCTTCATCCTCTCCTGGTACGAGCAGAAGGCGGTGGCGATCCTGCTGACCCTGCTCCACCTCGGAGTGAAGAACATCAAGCTGGGACCGACCCTGCCGGCCTTCATCACCCCGAACGTGCTGAACTTCCTGGTCGAGAACTTCAACATCGGCCCGATCGGCACCGCCGA
>NZ_JBXKJL010000379.1:0-2089 GCF_056994735.1 Geomonas sp. | reverse complement strand
CAGCTGACCCGTGATCGACATCAGGATCTTTCTTCCCACTGTGCTAGTAAGTATTCGCATGTTTTTTGTCCCTTTGCGTGTTCGAAATCGTTTGGGGTGGTTTCTGGCTTTTGCGTACGCCGGAGGGGCTACAAGTCCCTGCGGTCCCGTTTTAAGGTGGGACTCGCGGTTTCCGCTCTAGCGAAATGGGGGTGCACGCCACGGGCTCAGTGCCTGCATTTGACCTCTCCTTTGTACTCATGATATTACCTGCAAGCGGAATGCGAGACAGAGCGCAGATTGGAGGTTTATACTCGGCGCATATTAAATGCCGTTATACCAAAATGCAACAATTTTTTGTATACAGCATACAATTAATGTAAAAGCCGCCTGTAAGTACTTTCCCGGTGGTTCTAACCGTGTTTTGCTGATCTCATGAGTCTGTTGCAGTTGCTTTTTGTGCGGGGCTCTGTTAAGAAAGTTAGCCAGATACAGCAAATTAAGAGAGAAACGGAAGGTTCATGATCTTTAGACTGCTCAAGAAGGACAAACATACCGCGGCCCGCCGCGGCACCGTCTACACGCCGCACGGCGAAATTCAAACCCCCATTTTCATGCCGGTGGCGACCCATGCCGCCATGAAAGCCATGACCCCGGCCCAGGTGAAGGATACCGGCGCCCAGATCATCCTCTCCAACACCTACCATCTGCACCTGCACCCCGGCGAGGCCCTGGTCCAGAAGGCGGGGGGGCTCCACAGGTTCATGGCCTGGGACGGCCCGATCCTTACCGACTCCGGCGGTTTCCAGGTCTTCTCGCTGCCGAACAAGCGCATCACCGAGGAGGGGGTCTTCTTCCGCCACGAGGACACCGGGGAAGAGATCTTCATCGATCCGGCCAAGGCCATCGCCATCGAGGAGGCCCTGGGCGCCGACATCATCATGAACTTCGACGAGTGCATCCCCTACCCCTGCGAGAAGAGCTACGCCGAGCGCTCGACCGAGAAGACCATCCGCTGGGCCAAGCAGTGCAAGGAGGCCCACACCAGGAAGGACCAGTATCTTTTCGGGATCGTGCAGGGGAGCGTCTACGAGGATCTGAGGAAGAGGTGTGCGCAGGAGCTGGTGAAGATGGATTTCCCCGGCTACGCCATCGGCGGGGTTTCGGTCGGCGAAGGACTCGAGCTATTGAAGCAGGTGGTGGGCTACACCGCGCCGCACCTCCCCGAGGACAAGCCGCGCTACCTGATGGGGGTGGGCCTTCCCGAGGACATCCTGGAGAGCGTCGAGCGCGGCATCGACATGTTCGACTGCGTGATCCCGACCCGCTATGCCAGAAGCGCCACCCTCTTCACCTATCGTGGGCGGATCAGGCTGACCAACAAGAACTACCGGCGCGATTTCTATCCGATCGACCCGAACTGTGACTGCTACACCTGCCAGAACTTCACCAGGGCCTATCTCCATCACCTCTTCACCGCCAACGAGGTGCTCTCGGCCATCCTGGCCAGCATCCACAACGTCCACTTCTATCTGAAGATGATGGGCGAGATCAGGCACTCGATCGAGGATGGGCGGTTCAGGGAGTACAAGGAGCAGTTCCTGGGGTCGTATCTCAAGGGGAAGTAGAACCTCTAGCAGAACCTTCAGCCACGGAGACGCGGAGAAACGGGAAGGCAAAGCAAAGCCCGTTAACAGGGATAGACAGGATGCAAGGGATAAACCTCTAGAGGCTTTTGGTTGAGATCTTTCATCCCGTTAATCCTGTTCATCCCTGTGGGAAAGCAGTTTTAGTTTTACTGGGAGCAACCAATGAGCCATGGAGCGCACGGTATCATCTCGATTTTGTTGCTGGCGCTGGTGATTTGCGCCTGTTCAAGGGAGAAGCCGCAGCCCGCGGCGAAGCAGAGTCAGGATGCGACCCTGGAGCTGATGGGGGAGCCGCTTTTCAACGAGCGGTGCCGGGACTGCCACAAGATCGGCGGCAAGGGGGGCACCACGGGGCCGGAGCTGTCGCACATCGGGGCCGACCGCGACCGGGCATACCTGCAGCAGGTGATACGAGAACCTTCCAAAGTCTTCCCGGGGACAGCCATGCCTCCCAACGACGC
>NZ_JBXKJL010000378.1:0-1084 GCF_056994735.1 Geomonas sp. | reverse complement strand
TATACAACTTCTTCCCTACATATTCATCACTCACACTACCTACTGACCTTAGTGGGAAATGTTCGGGTAATAAGTATTCGCTTAGTGTTAGTTTATCTTCTTTGTATGGTGTGTAGGCTTTAGGTGTTGTTCCTAGATTAATCATAACTGTACACGATAGGTTGTTTTGAACACTTCCTTCGCTAGTTCTAAATTTAATGTACTTTGTGTTTGGTAACGTGCTAACAGTTCCACTTGTAAAAGCATAAGTTTTAACAACCGAATAATTAGCATCATATTCAATAATATTGAGTTGATAATTTAAAGAATTTGAATAAGAATAATAAGTACTTGGTTTTACGTTTATAAAGTTTTTGCTACGTATGGCATTTGTAGTTATAGTGGTTTTGCCATCAGCACCAAGACTACCGTATTCTAAAACTCCATCAAATAGATTTTCTCCTATACTTTTAAACACTACATCAGTTTCAACACTACTTATACCACTAAAATATTTAGGCTCTACTACATCAGTTTCTATAACCATATAATCTTTTGTACTTATTAATCCACCTTTTAACTTCATCATAGAATGTGTTAATGTACTAGGTGTAGTAAGTGTTATTTTGTTATTTGTATATGTTGCTATAGGTGTTATATTCCCTTTTGTTCCCCCGAGGTCTACTTCTAATGTTCCTACTGTTTTAGCATTTACGAATATAGAATATAGTGTACTAGGTTTTAAGTTTATTGTTCTATCGTAAGTATCTTGTGATGATAACTTAGGGAATAACTTTGTAGGCTCTACTACTAGAGTTCCGTTTAAGTATGTCGGTAATGTTAAAGGTGTTATTGTAGTTTCTATTGGTATTTCTAGTTCATAAAGAACTTCTATGTTGTTAGTTGATAACCATGTTTTAAATGTTGCTAAGTCAGTTGCTTTTGTTCTTAATATTCTAAAGTAGAAGTTACCACCACCACCTATATATATACCTTCTTCATCTAATGAATATATATTCTTACTTACAAATTTATCACTTAGACAAGCCTTAGCCATAGTTAGTCCATTAAAACTAGGTATTCTGAACATAAGAGTGTTTGTAAG
>NZ_JBXKJL010000377.1:0-1307 GCF_056994735.1 Geomonas sp. | reverse complement strand
ACGTAATGCGAACGATTCTCGATCGACCAGTGTCCTCGGGCCCATTGGAGCAACTGAGCCGCGTCCGCCACCGCCCTCGAGACACTGGTGATGAAGTAACGGGTTTCGTGGGTGGTCTTGCCGTCTTTCACGACTTCGCTTTCGACCTGTCCAACCTGGGCAACGCCGGGCCAGTCCAGATATTCGTTGAGCGCCGTTGTCGCCTTCAACGTGCGACGCTCGCGACGGCCGTGTCCCTTGTTGAGAGTCGTCACCGTGTCCATGGCGTCATCCCAGATTCGTTGTTGCCGAGGGGGAAAAAGCCCCTTCTGCAGGAGCTGCGAAGGCCATCTGGATGTCGCGGAGAAGCGTGGGTTGGTTGTCTTTGACGAACACGAGGTAGTCGCCCCTGGCATCGACCACCTGCTGACAGAAATCGCGCTGGCAGAACATGGCGTCACCGCTGACCAAGCGTCCTTCCAACACCAAATCCTTGAGCAACCGAAGGGCTGCTTTGTGTTCGTTGGTCTTCTCTGCGCCGCCGTTGGGGACAACCGTTTGCGCCAGCGTCAAACCCGATTCGTGGGCCAGCAAGGAGAGCAGGTGCACGGCTTTCTGAAGGCTATCGCAACTCCCTCGGGCGGACTTGCCGTCCAGGGCGAAGGCCTTCGGCGGCGAGGGTTCGACGACGATCGGCCGGCTCAACAAGGTCTCGACCCAGCGGGTCAAAGCCTGCTCGAATGCCTGGACGTTCAGAGCGATCAGGACTTTGCGGATCCCTCCATCCTTCGGGGGCCTGCGCGTGAAACCCAGCCGGTGCATCAGCGTCATGTCTTGGTCCTGCGCCCATTGACCGATGGCCGCATAACTCTTGGCGCCGCACATGATGGCGCAGCACACAACGGCAAGGATGGCCGACAAGGGATGTCGCCGTCCATGACGGCTGCGAGGATCGGGGACCGTGGCAAGAAAGGAAAGTAGACTTCCCGCAGTAAAAGCGTCCATGCGGCTCCTCCATGCTGTGTTTTCCGGGTGAAAACCGATCTTCCATGCCCACAAAGGCTTTTCCTATTCCCCCAGACTCAAACTGTCAAGGGCCCTGCATCCACCCTGCCCTGGCCATCCGCGTCCGTCCTGGTTATGATAAAGTCCTCGGCGGACCGGAGCCGCCGGAACTCACACCGCTTCCGGGGACGTAGCTCAATTGGGAGAGCGCCTGGTTTGCAACCAGGAGGTTGGCGGTTCGATCCCGCTCGTCTCCACTCGGACGGAGCTTGAACAGGGCTTGTCACCGTTTCCCTTCCGCTGACATTTCCAGGGCTTACGTC
>NZ_JBXKJL010000376.1:0-2448 GCF_056994735.1 Geomonas sp. | reverse complement strand
GTTACAAGTTTCCAAGAAGGTGTTCCTATAGTTCCTGCGTTTACATACAAATTTGCATTTGTAATATCTACACATATAGAACCTTTTCCTGCAAATCCTGTTCCCTCTGTAGTAGGTGCTCCTGCATTGACAAACAATACAGTATCAACACCTATAGCTAGTTTATCAAAATTAGTTACTGCCATGCTTTATACCTCCATTATTGTTCATTACCATTAAATTCCAGCACTACCAATGATGCCTCTGAAATCCGAACAACCAAATGAATATCTACAGTACCCTCTGTATTTACTTGCAAGTGTATTGAAGTCTTCTTCTCTCTTAAATTCTGGCTTAACTCTCCAGAAGTAATTAAGTTGATGTCTCTTGCTGTCCATTATGTACCAAGCATCTGAATCAGTTAAGAATGGATTTACAACAACTTTCATTGCGTCTTTAAGTACGTTAACGTTGTTATTTGCAGTATCAATCTTCTGTGAAGATTTAAGAAGCTCTTCTGCTAAGAACTGTAATGCAGGAGGTACTACTAGAGTATCAAAGTGCATTTGAATTAACTTTCCTGCTTCGTCAATTTGTCTCTGTCCAAGGATTATAGCTTGCTTTAAAGTTACATCTGAAAGTGCTCCTGTAACTAAGTTAGAAGCTACACCTGTACCAAATTCAGTAACAACGCTAGAACCTATGATTGGGTGAGCTGCTGAAATAAGTGGAAGACCATCATATATTGCAGACTTTCCTGTTCCACCAATATCCTTTGAGAAAGCGTTATTGAATAGTGATATTGCATCTGTTTCAACTTTATATCTTCCTGCTCTTGCAAGGTCTTTAGGTAGCTTTTCAATTACATTATACATTTCATCATCAGCAAACTTTCTTTCTACAATGAATCCACTTGCAAATTCTTTATGTACATAAGTTCTTTCAAGACCTGGGTCTATTGTCTGATAAGGTACTACAGGCATTTGAGTAGAACCGGTTACAGCAGATGTGCTAGAACCGAACTCTGTCCATGGAGACATTGCTCCTAGACCATAATCTGTTTCTTTTGCTTTCTTGGAACTTAGTACATGAAATAACTTAGAGTATTGCTCTGGCACTTCATCATAAGTTTCATAGAATAATTTTCTTAGCTTTGGCTCAAGTAACACACCAAAGTTAAGTTCTTGATGTACGTCTTGTCCATCAATAGCTATTTCTGCTAGAATGTCTAACATTTTATTAACATCAATCATTGTTTAATCACCTCATATTATTTCCATTTTTTATATTCGGAATATGTCATCTCTAGTCTGTCTGCCATTCTCATTTCAGCTTCCGACAAACCAAAGGTAGCATCGTTTGTTTTATCCATTGGATTTATAAGTGTAGTAACTGTTGCGTTACTCTTCTTTATTTGCTCTGTAAGCTCTGCTGAATGCTTTGCAAGTGTCTCTTTAAGAAACTTGTCATGATTCATACCTTTCCACATTAGATATGCTTTGCTTATTGGCATAACCTCTTCATTAGCAAGATTAAGTATTTCAATCTCATTTATATTTGGGTCTTGCAGTTTAAGCATTTCAAGCTCATGGTTTATTTGCATAGACTTTACTGTAGTGCTCATTTCAACAAGCATAGGGTCTTGTGGTTTGTACACCTTATCTATATCTTTAGCACCTTCGTCTTCCATTTCAGAAAGCTTTTGTGCTAGATGCGGATTAGCTCTAAAGTATTCATAAAGCTCTAAGGCTTCTTTATATTCTTTTCTTTGATTTGCTACTTCTTGTGTCTTTTTAGTGTAGTCTGCCTGTCTTAAATATCCTTGCTTGTATTCTTTGATTTGTTGTGGTGTAAGTTTTTCACCATCAATTTCAAAGAACTGTTCGCTAGGAGTTTCTGTAGGCGTTGGTGTTTGTTCTACAACTGGCGTTTCTACAGGAGTTGGCTCAACACTTGGCTCTCCATCTACTGCCAATTCAAGATAAATTTCTAATATGTTTAACATTAATATCCCTCCGAGTTCTTATTAGATTATTCGGAAATTTCAGCTTGTAATTGCTGCAGTTCTTCTGGTGATAAACCTTGAAGCATTTGAGCAACCTGTGCTATTTGTGGATTAGATTCGATAAGACTTGATAATTCTTCTGGAGACATGGAAAGTATTACTTTCATAACCTCCTTAAGTGCCATCATTTCTTCATCTTCACTACCACTATTTCCCTTTGATTGTATATCTTTGGAGCTTGTCTGTAAAGCATTGTCAACTTTGGATTGCTGTAAGCTCATTGCATGGTCTACTTGTTTACTTTCAAGTTCCTGTTGATGCTGCATTTGCATTTTAGCCATCTCTGCTTCTTGTCTCTGCTGTTCTGCCATCTGCTGCTGCTGTAATTGCATTTCTTGTTGAGCTTGTGCTTCTTGTGCCTGTACTTGTTTCATTTCTTCAAATCTTTGAAGTATCTGTTCTAT
>NZ_JBXKJL010000375.1:0-13047 GCF_056994735.1 Geomonas sp. | reverse complement strand
AAGCCTCTCTGGGCCGATGGTACTGCATGGGTAACTGTGTGGGAGAGTAGGTCGCCGCAGGGAATTTAATGGAAAAAGCCCCACCAGTTCCTGGTGGGGCTTTTTCGCGTCTTGACCAGGCGAGCAGCGAGGCAACTGCACAACCGGCCTGGAGCTCCAAGCCTTCAACGATGCATGGTGCCCGCAAGGCTGAGACCTATGCGCGGCTGGCCAGGGAGACCCAGAACCCATCGGACGTGCGACTGCCATGGAAAGCCAGTATCCCCTCCTCTCCACGAGGGAAGGGGTATACGGTGGTTTGCCCCGAAGCTTTGCAGTTGACCATAGCTACAGGCTTCCCCAAGATTCACCCGCCTTGTGTATTGCAGCAGGGAGATCTTTCCCGCCGAAGGCCACCTTGTACACGTCTTTGTACTCTCGCGCAAAGTGCACCTCCAACCCCTCTTTCAGATAGTCTGGAAGCTCAGCGAAATCCTTCCGGTTTCCTTCCGGGAAAACGAGTGCCTTCAGCCCTGCACGCCGCGCGGCAATGGTCTTCTCCTTTACCCCGCCTATCGGCAGCACCCTCCCGGTCAGTGTCAATTCCCCGGTCATTCCCAGCTTCGACAAGACGGGCTTCCCCGTCATCATCGAAATCAAGGCGGTCGCCATGGTGACGCCGGCGGACGGACCATCCTTCGGTGTGGCACCTGCGGGCACATGGAGATGGACAAAGTGGGTATCGAAGAAATCCTCCCCCGCTCCGTACTCCTTCAGATGCGCCATTACGAAAGAGTAGGCTATCTCGGAACTCTCGACCATGACGTTGCCGAGCTGGCCTGTCTGCCTGAACCCCTTGTTCTTGCTCGGCATGGCCGTCGCCTCGATGGGAAGTGTCGCCCCGCCCATGCTGGTCCAGGCAAGACCGGTGACGACGCCGGGGACGTGCTCGAAGAGCTCCTCGGTCGTGAAGACCGGCTGCCCCAGATAGGCGACCAGGTCATCACGTCCAACTACGATCGGGGCGATACGACCTGTGGCAAACTCCCGGGCCGCCTTCCGCATCAGCTTCTTGATCCGGTTCTCCAGCGTCCTCACTCCGGCTTCGCGTGCCCAGCCGTCTATCAACGCCGCCAGGGCGTTCTTCCTGATGCTGACCTGCCCAGGCTGCAACCCATGATTCTTCAGGGCCTTCGGGATCAGATAGCGCCGTGCTATTTCCATCTTCTCCTCGAGGATGTACCCCGACAGGCGTATCACCTCCATCCTGTCCAGAAGCGGTGCCGGAATGGTGTCCAGCTGGTTCGCGGTGGCTATGAAGAGAACATTCGACAGGTCGAACGGCACATCCAGGTAATGATCCCGGAAACTGGCGTTCTGCTCGGGATCCAGTACTTCCAGCAATGCAGAAGCCGGGTCCCCCTGAAAGCTGGCCCCGATCTTGTCTATCTCGTCCAGCATCAGCACGGGATTAGAAGTGCCGGCGCTCTTCATGGCCTGGATGAACTTGCCGGGCATGGCGCCGATATAGGTCCTGCGGTGCCCCTTGATCTCGGCTTCATCCCTCATGCCGCCCAACGAGAAGCGGTAGAAGGACCGACCAAGTGCGTCGGCGATGCTTTTGCCTACGGAGGTCTTGCCGACGCCGGGGGGGCCGACCAGGCAGACGATGGAACCTGAGATGTCCCCTTTCATCTTGCCCACCGCGATGAATTCGATGATGCGGTCCTTGACGTCGGACAGGCCGTGGTGATCCCGGTCCAGTATCCGCCGGGCCTTTTCGAGGTGGTACGAATCCTTGCTGAATTTCCCCCATGGAAGGATGGTGAGCCAGTCGAGGTAGTTCCGGGTGACGTGGTACTCAGGCGATGAGGGCTCCAGCAGCTTCAGTTTCTCGATCTCGTCGGTCACCGTCCGCTGGGCTTCATCGTTCAGCTTGAGGTCCTTCAGGCGCTCCTCGAACTTTTCTACTTCGGCGGTCTTTCCTTCCTTCTCGAGCCCCAGCTCCTTTTTTATGGCCTTCAACTGCTCGCGCAGGAAGAATTCACGCTGCTGCTGGCTGATCTTCTCCTCGATCTGCTTGTTGATCTTGGTCTGCAGCCGCGAGATTTCCAGCTCCTTCTTGAGCAGGATCAGGACGATGTCGATCCTCTTGCGCACGTCGAACGATTCGAGAACCTGCTGCAGCTCGTTCCCATCGGCGGAAGTCAGGTTGGCCGCAAAATCGGCCAGTCTCCCCGGGTCGTCCAGACTGGAGCGGCCGAGGAACATCTTGATCTCCTCGGAGTACAGGGGGTTTATCTGGATCAGCTCCTTCAACGTGCCCACCACCGCCATGGAGTAAGCCTTCAACTCGGGGTTGACCGAGAGCTCGGTCCCATACTGGTAATTCACCTTGGCAAAAAGCACGCCCCCCGTCTGGGTAATTTCCTGGATGGTGAAGCGCTCGATGGTATTGACCAGGAACTGGATGCTCTTCTCATCGGCCTGCATGATCTTGACGATCTTCCCGGCCACCCCGACTTGGTGGAGATTTTCCGGTCCGTCGGGTTGATCCGGATCCTTGGCCAGCACCAGGGCAATGGCCCTGGCCTGGGTTTCCATGGCCCGCTTGACCGCCTCCATCTCGTGGGGGTCGGTGAGGACCATGGGGATGAGCAGGTTCGGGAAGGCAGGTCGCGGACGCAAAGGTATTATCGGCAGCCCGGTCGGCAGGACATCTGATGCGAGGACGAGTCCGCCGGGGTCAGGCGCATCGTTAACTTCGGCATCTAGTATTTCGCTGTCTCTTTCGCTCATGCTTCTCTCCTGGGTGTCTTTTGGAGGAAAATAAGCATCACCAAGACAAGTGTCAACCTCGGCCCTGAAATACCTGGTCCTCGGAAGGATGGAATAAGAGACGGCTAATTGTTGAACGGGCACTACCTGGAGTATGTCGAGCGGAGAGTGTGGATGGCGGGAAGTCGGAAAGCTTCTGTAAGATCAGATAGTAGAGCAGCCCGGACAGTCATCGTAGACTGAGATGTCCAGGCTGCAATGTCGCAGCATAGCAAGAGTTACATCGTCTCCCGTCGCAGGTTTTCCGCAAGCTCCCGGAAAACCGCTTCCCTGACTGCATATTCGAGCCAGTAGCCCGATAGCCTGCGTGCGCAATTAATCATCCCGACGATACTGGCGGAGAAACCTCCCGCGACGATGGCGTTTGTCTCTCCGTTGATGATCATGACGATGCTCGCTATGAACAGCACCAGGCTTGACAGGAAAAGCGGCATCTCAACATGCCGAAACGGTGATTGCAGCACGTGGCTGAGCGAGGCGTAAACTGCAGCGTGGTTTTGCACCGCTTTGATGTATTTGTCCAAATCGGAATCATGGAAGCGGGATACGGAGCGCAGGTAGAGCCTTCTGAAGGCCTCCCTGCTGGTCGTTGCCATGCGGTCGCCGTAGTAGTGCTCGATCTCGATGTCGATGGTGTAAGTATCCATTTGGGCCTTCTTTACGGCTACCTGAGCCGTTCATTCTCTTAGTGCAGTCTAACGCCATTTGCAGAATACGTACCAGAAATGTTCACTCCGGATGCAGCCCACAAAGACAGCGGCATCCTTGAAAAATGGGGCAGCCGCCTTATTCGGAAACTTTTGCTGCCAGCGGTTTGCCGACTCGACCCATTATACCATCCCGCCATTTGGCGCATCAAAGACTGCCAGTCCCACTCACCCGATCGCCTCGAGTTGGACGGCGAAGGTCAGGTCCTGTCCCGCCAGTGGGTGGTTGCCGTCGAGAGTCACAGCGGTATCGGTAACTTCCACGACTACCATGGTTCGCGCACCTTTCCCGGCAAACTCGATAGCCAGCTTCTGCCCCGGATTTATTTCCTTTCCTGCCGGAAGACACCCTCTATCAAGCTTGATGATGTTCCCGGCAAAGCGTGGACCGTAAGCATCCGCGGCGGGAATGACCACGTTACGCACCTCACCGACTTTCATGCCGGTGACCGCGGATTCCAACATGGGAAATACTTCGAGGCTTCCGACTGTGAAAACGAGTGGCTCACCCTCGGGGGTGGCATGGAAGATCTTGCCATTGTCGAGGGTCCCGATGTAGTTGATGGAAACTTTGCTGCCGGCTCTTATCCCTGTCATCCTTTAACCTCCCGGCTACTCGGCCGCATCTGATCAGCCACACTTTGCAACAAGCCGGCCATCTGTAAACCGGCCTGACGACGTCATGCTCTCCCCGTCCGGCTGAAATTTATGCCGAATCGGACGGCACGATGCACGGGAAATAATCGGCGGATCGGGCGCGCCCCTCAGAGCCAGTGCTTGGGATACTGGCGGTGGTGAACGACGTTGTTGGTGAAGAGCGCCACCACGAGGAGGATGATGACCCCTGAAAGAACGGGGATGAATATGAAGGCAGCCGTGGCGTGGCTCTGGACGCCGATCAGGGCGGTTGCACCGCCGGGGGGGTGGACGGTCCGGGTGAGGTACATGAGGCAGATGGAGATACCTACCGCAAGCGCTATCGCCCACGAATCAGTCCCACCCGCAAAGACCGTCAACACGGCCACGGCAGAGGAGACCAGATGTCCCCCGATGAGATTGCGGGGTTGGGCCAGGGGGGATTCCACCGCTCCGAAAAGAAGCACAGCGGAAGCGCCGAAAGAGCCTATCAGCAGCGGACAGCCAGCCATGCGGGTCACGGCGAAAATGGCCATGATTGAAGCCGTCCCGGTGAGCATTCCCCAAAGGGCGTATTTCATTGACAGCGGCGGATGCTTCGCGCGCAGACCGCCTCTCATCTTCCCCGGCACCCTGGCAAGGCGTTTCTTCACAAGTTCCCTCCTCATGGTCATGACATGAAAGTCAGTGAGCGCCAACGTTACAGGTTACGAGTCCACCTTCTGCGACCGACCGCCTGACATCTGGCCCCTGCCCCCACCCTTACCGTAGTTAAGGCTCCCCCTCCGTTGACGGGAGGGGCCGGCAAGATAACAGATCATAGAGGGTGGCGGGCGAGGAGTCCTTGACCGTTGTCAAAAATGTCGAGGAGCCCGATAGGACCGCTGTCACTTCGGCGTCACATCAAAATCTCCTCGCGGTTAACCGGATACTGTGCTACTTTTTTTGCCTGGAAAACCACTATTCAAACGGGGCGTCACCGATGGCAACCGATTCAGCAATCCAGATGGAACCGGGGTGGAAACAACATCTGCTGGAGGAGTTCCAGCAACCTTACATGACGGAGCTCAAGGAGTTCCTGCGCCGCGAAATCTCCAGCCGAAAGACGATCTATCCCAAGGGAAGCAACTACTTCAACGCCTTCAACTCGGCGCCCCTCGACCAGGTCAAGGTGGTCATCCTCGGTCAGGACCCGTACCACGGACCGGGCCAGGCTCACGGGCTCTGTTTCTCGGTTCCCGAAGGCATCGACGCGCCGCCTTCGCTGGTCAACATCTTCAAGGAGATCCGGGCGGACCTCGGTTTGCCTCCGGAAAGCTTCCCGCATGGCAACCTGAAGAAGTGGGCCGACCAGGGAGTCCTGCTCTTAAACAGCGTGCTGACGGTCGAAGCCGGCCGTGCCGCCTCCCACCAGGGGAAGGGGTGGGAGACCTTTACCGACCGGGCCATCTCCGCCCTGAACCGGGAGCGGGAGCACGTGGTCTTCATGCTCTGGGGCGCCTATGCCCAGAAGAAAGGGGCGGTCATCGACGGAAGCAAGCACCTGGTACTGCAGGCCCCTCACCCGTCGCCACTTTCGGCGCACCGGGGTTTTCTCGGCTGCCGGCACTTCTCCAAGGCCAATGAATACCTGGTGAAGCACGGTGTCGAGCCGATCGACTGGAAGCTGGTTTAGGAGTATATTTAGCCGATGCAATCACAAGCCATAGCCGAAAACAAACCGTCCCACACCACCTTCTGGCTGGTGCTCACCACCTTTTTCTGGGGAGGGAGCTTCGTCTTCAACAAGATCGGCTTCCGCGAGATACCTCCGCTAACCTTCTTCTTCCTCCGTTTCACCCTGGCGGCTCTAATCATGGGGCTTCTCTGCCTTCCCCGGTTGCGCAACTTCAATCTTTCAGTTTTGAAGACCGGCCTCATCGTCGGGCTGGCCCTGGGCGCTACCAACCTCTCCTTCGTTTTGGGCGTGAGCGGCACCTCGGTATCGAGGGCCGGGTTCCTCAATAACCTCTTCGTGCTCCTCGTTCCCCTGCTCTGTTTCGCCTTCTGGCGGGAGCGGCTTGACCGCTGGACGTTGGCGGGATTGCTTTTGGCGATGGGGGGGCTGTGGCAGCTGGCGCGGGGAGGTATCGAGGGCTTCAACAGGGGCGACCTCCTCTCCACCCTGTGCGCCGTCTTCATAGCCATCCACATCATCTCGGTCTCCAGGTTCCTGGCCGATGTGGACATCTACCTGGTGAGCCTCGTCCAGTTCACCACGGTGGCCGCGGTGGGGGGCATACTCTTCCTGATTCTTCCTTCCCGCCCCTTCTCGATCAGCGCCGTCTCGGCCGGTTCGGTGATATATTGCGCCATCTTCCCCACGGTTATCTGCTTCACCCTGCAGAATACCTACCAGCGCTATACCACGCCCACCAAGGCAGGGTTGATCTATACCCTTGATCCGGTATGGAGCATGACCGGTGGGATGCTGCTACTGGGCGAGCGGCTGACCGGCCGGGAATGGATGGGCTGCGGGCTGATCTTCGCGGCCGTGATCCTCCCGTTGCTGGTGAAGCGTCTGCGCGAGCGGCAGCTGCGGCAAGGGTATCCGGAAGCAGCTCTCGCGGTGGAGGAAACGGGCGCCGGTTGATCGGCAGGCACCACCGACTTATACGGAAAGGAGAAAAGCCCCACCTGGGTTCCCGGGCGGGGCTTTTCTTGTCGTTCCTGCTTTAACCCATCGGTAATCGAACCTGCAGATCTGCCCGCTCAGGTTGGCGCCGGAGAGTGTGATGTGACGCTGATTTGACGGGAGTAGCGTCCTGTGGGAAAGTAGATGGGGTGACAGAAGAAGGGAGAACGGGGGGCGAGCCATGGTCCCGATTCGGGGCGGCTGGCAGAGAAGGAGCTAGCTCAATGGACCTGCAGAAGATCCGTCAGGACTTTCCGATGCTGGAAGAGAAGAAGGGACGCCGGGTGGTCTACCTGGACAACGCCTGCCAGACCCTGCGCCCCAGGCCGGTGATCGAGGCCATCAACAGCTACTATACCGAGATGTCGGCCTGCGGCGGGCGCAGCGTGCACAGGCTCGCCACCGAGGTAGGCCGCCAGTGCGACGCGGCTCGCTCGCTCGTCGCCAAGTTCCTGAGGGCTTCGAGAAAAGAGGAGGTCATCTTCACCCGGAACACCACCGAGGGGATCAACCTGGTAGCGAACTCCCTCGATCTGCAGGAAAAAGATGTGGTGCTGATCTCGGACAAGGAGCACAACTCGAACCTCCTTCCCTGGCTGGCCCTGGCCCAGAGGCGAGGTGTGGAGGTGAAGATCATCCCGTCCAGGGAGGACAACACTTTCGATCTGCAGCGGTTCCACGATCTGCTGGACCGAAGGGTCAAGTTGGTGAGTCTCGGGCATGCCTCGAATCTCGATGGCGTCTGCATCCCGGCCGGCGAAATCATCAAGTCGGCCCATGACAACGGATCCCTCGTGATGCTGGACGCGGCGCAGACGGCTCCCCATCAAAGGCTCGACCTCAAGGCGCTCGATGTGGACTTCCTGGCATTCTCCGGCCACAAGATGCTCGGTCCTGCCGGGACCGGCGTCTTTTTCGGAAAATACCATCTCCTCGAAAAGCTCAGCCCCTTCATGGTCGGCGGAGGAACCGTGGTCTCCTCCAGCTACGAGGGGTGCGAGTACCTTCCCCCTCCCGAAAAATTCGAAGCAGGGCTGCAGGATTACGCCGGTATCATCGGCCTGGGGGCGGCGGTCAAGTACCTGGAAGAGATCGGCTTCGAGACGATCCAGCGACAGGACCTCCTTTTGAACCGCGTCATCAGCGAAGGGATAAGGGAGTTGTCACGCTTCAGGATCATAGGTCCCGCGGACCCCGCCCAAAGGGAAGGCATAGTATCGCTCTCCCCAAAAGGGATCGACCCGCACCGGATCGCCCTGATGCTCGATCAGATGGCTGACATCATGGTGAGGTCCGGCCAACACTGCGTCCACTCCTGGTTCAACACCCATGACTTGCCCGGTTCGCTCAGGGTGTCGGTCTACTTCTACAACACCGTGGAAGAGGCCGAGCTCTTCGTGCAGAGCCTGCGCAAGATCGACAAGGTGCTCTGAATGTTCTGCATCGTCGCCTTCATAATTCTCGCCATCGTGGGCATCTTCAGCGCGAGCTACCGGGAACTCGCCGCGGAAGCCTGGAACTGCGTCTTCAGGCGGGTCACCCTGCGGCCCTGCAATACCGGGTTCGACGAGAAGATGAAGAGCAGGATCCTCGGGAGCGTGATCAACCGCTCCGAAACCGCGGCACGGCTTCTGAACAGGAACTTCGAGCTCCTCTCCTGGACCATGTTCCTGCTGATGGCGGCCAGCACCATCTACGCCGCACGCGGCCTCTATCTCTTCTATGTCACAGGAAGCTGCAGCGGTCTCAACGAGAGCAGCTTCTGCCTGCTCGACCCCGGCGGAGAGAATACCAAGGTCTCCTCGGTAGCCAACAGCTGCCCGGTGACGCCAGCCACGGTAGCCGACCTGACTCTGAAGGGAGTGAACCTGGAGCTCTTCCCCACCATCAGGGGAAAGGACAGGGGGACTGTGGTCCTGATCGGCTGCTACGGCTGCAGCTACACGCGGAAGGTATATGACAAGGTGAAGGAGTTGGCGCTGAAGGAGCGGACCACCTTTACCTTCGTCAGCTATCCCGTCAAGGTGAGAACCAACCTCATGACCCGCCTCGGGTACTGTGTTTACCGGCAGGACCAGGGTAAGTACTGGGAACTCAACGAGAGGCTCTTCAAGGCGGAGCCGGCCAGGCTGGATGATCCGTCATACGCCCGGCAGCTGATCTCGGAGCTGGGGCTCGACTCGTCGCAGACCGGCCGCTGCCTGGCTGACCCGGCCACCGAGGAGGCCGTCAATCGGCAGCAGGAAGAGGCCAACAAAACGAACTTCTTCGGAACCCCGACTATCTTCATTAATAACGAGGCTTTCGTGGGGCCCAAGCCGCCACGGGTCTACGCCATCTCCATGAAGGGGCTCCTTTACTGGATGTAGAGCGCACCGCCCCCATGCTCGCCGCTTCGCCCGGCTCCTTTTCCAGTCGCACCGCCGCGAAAGCGAGGGCCTCGACCAGCGCCGTCGCCCGCGGGGGCACCTGGAACGATCGCCCTTGCTGTAAAAGATAGTCACTGCCGTCGCCGACGGTGATCCAGAGCGTTCCGCTCAGGCAGCGAACCACCACCCCTTGGCGGCCGGTGACCCGCATCAATTCTCCCTTCCCCAGGCAGCATTCCATCTCGTTTCCCCCCTTTGTAGGCCGCATAAACTTTACCTTCCGAGGCCGGTGGCGTACAGATACAGGAAATGTGATTTGTATTCATCACAGTTGTGAAATATGATGACTGTACCCTGCTCAAATGAGGCCGATTGTATCTGGGGATATGACAGCTGATCGGTTAGAGTGAGGGGCGCTATGAAGGGTGTAGGAGCTGCCGTCTCGGGCGCGAACGGACAGGTCGGGAATGTCGGAAAACGGCCTGATACGGCTGAGAAACGAGGGGAGGGGATATGGAGTTGGCGACGTCGTCGAACGCGAGGCCGCTCTACGAGCGGGTAGGTGACGAAATTGTGGCGCTGATCGAGGGGGGGACCTTTCGGGTAGGGGAGCGCCTGCCGTCGATCAGGAAGCTGAGCTCACAGTTGAACGTCAGCATCAACACCGTGGTCCAGGCGTACGCCCTGCTGGAGGACCAGCGGATCATCCAGGCCCGGCCCCAGTCCGGCTACTACGTCTCTGCGCGCACCCCGGAAATAGTCGACGCCCCGCCTTCCTGCCCGAAGTCGATCCTGCCCACCGTGGTGACACTGTCCCATCTAAGCCAGCAGGTGATCCGGAACATGATGGACCGGGAACTGCTGCCGCTGGGAAGCGCGATCCCGAATCCGCAGCACCTGCCGGTTGACAGGCTCAGCCGGATCATGTCCGCCGAGCTGAGGCGTTTCGGCGCCCAGAGCGTCTCCTACATGATGCCGCCGGGGAGCGAGCGGTTGCGCACCCAGATCGCCAAGCGCTCCCTCCTTTCTGGTTTCAGTGTGACACCCGACGAGGTCTTGATCACTTCCGGATGCGTGGAGGCCGTGCAGCTGGCCCTGAGGGCGACCTGCCGCCCCGGCGACACCATAGCGGTCGAATCCCCCTTCTACTTCAACTTCCTGCAGCTCATCGCGGAGATGGGGCTCAGGGCGCTGGAGATCCCGTCCACGCCGAGGGAAGGGATCAGCGTCGAGGCGCTCCGTTACGCGATCGAGAACAACAGGGTCAGCGCCTGCCTCGTCATCCCCAACTTCAGCAACCCGCTGGGGAGCCTGATGCCGGACGACCGCAAGCGCGAACTCGTGCAACTCCTTGCCTCCCGCGATATCGCCCTCATCGAGGACGACATCTACGGAGACCTCACCTTCGGCAAGGAACGGCCGGTCGCGGCAAAAACGTTTGACACCAAGGGGCTGGTGATCTATTGCTCGTCGTTCTCCAAGACGCTGGCCCCCGGTTATCGCGTGGGATGGGCCATCGGGGGGCGCTTCCAGGGTGAGATGGAGCGGCTGAAGATGATGACCACCCTGGCGGTGGCCTCCCCGACCCAGCTTGCGCTGGCAGAGTTTCTGGCCAACGGCGGCTACGACCACCACCTGCGCACCATCAGGCGGGTCTATGCCAGGAACCTTTCCCAGATGGCTGATGCCGTTGCGACCCACTTCCCGGAAGGGACCCGCATGACCCGGCCGGGAGGCGGATTCATGCTCTGGGTCGAGTTGCCGGAGGGGGTGGATTCGATCGAGCTGTTTCAACAAGCGCTGGAACACAAGATAGGAATAACCCCCGGGCCGATCTTCTCCCTCAGCGACAAGTACCGCAACCACATCAGGCTGTCGGCAGCTTCCTGGGATGAAAGGATAAAGCGGGGGGTGGAGACCCTGGGAAGACTGGCCAGAGAGGCCAGAGAGGCCAGATAGGAGATTACTTTGTCGGAAATTACTTTGGATGGTGTGACTGCTGTTATCAACGATGCCGCTCGGCTGGAAGCTGTCACCTTGAGGATGCAAGACGGCGAGCATTGGGCCATCGTCGGGGCGAACGGATCAGGGAAGTCTTCGCTGGGGAGGTTGCTGTGCAACGGGCTGCGGGTCGTCTCCGGGATCTGCCGTCTCCCGGCAAGAACGGGTTACGTCTCGTTCGAGCGGGTCAACGAGATCCTGGAAATCGAGAGGTACAACGACGACTCGGACTTTCTCGACTACGTAGATGAGGGGACCCTAGCACGTGATTTCATCCTCGGTGACGATGCCGCGGCTGAAGCAAAACTCGCAGGCCTTGCCGGGCAGCTTCACCTAGGCGACATCCTGGACCGGGGGATCAAGTTCCTCTCCACGGGGGAGATGCGCAAGGTCGTCATCTGCAAGGCCCTGATCGAGGAGCCGGAACTGCTGGTGCTGGATGAGCCCTTCGACGGACTTGACCTGGCGTCCTGTGCGGCCCTGCGCTCCCTGATCGGCGGCTGCGTGGCCAGGGGGATCGGCATCGTCCTCCTCTTGAACCGCTTCAGCGAGATCGTCCCCGAGATGACGCACATCGCCTACATCAAGAACTGCAGGGTGATCATGTCAGGCGCCAGGGACGATTTGCTGAAGTCGGAGGCGCTGCGGCGTTTGCACGCCTTCCATTACACCCTTCCCGCCGCCTTGCCCGAAGAGGACGTCTCTTCCAGGAGGGACCCGTTTCCTGCCGGTACCGTGCTGGTCGGGATGAAGGACGTGACGGTGAAATACGGGGACAAGGTCGTCCTGAACAGGCTGAACTGGACGGTGAGGGCGGGGGAGCACTGGAAGATTTCGGGGCCGAACGGCTCGGGGAAATCGACCCTGCTAAGCCTGATAAGCGGCGACCACCCCCAGGCCTATGCCAACGACATCACCCTCTTCGGCATCAAAAAGGGGTCGGGGGAGAGCGTGTGGGACATCAAGAAGCGCATCGGGTTGGTCTCCACCGCTCTGCAGCAGGATTACAGGGTCGGCGTGACCGCAAAGATCGCCGTGATCTCGGGCCTTTTCGACTCCATCGGCGTCTACGGCGACTACACCAAGACGCAGCAGGAGATAGCACTGGAGTGGCTGTCGCTGCTGCACATGGAGAAGCAGGCTGACCTTCCCCTGCGTAACCTCTCCTACGGCGAGCAGAGACTGGTCCTGCTGGCCAGGGCGATGGTGAAACAGCCGGAGATCCTGATCGTCGATGAGCCGTGCCAGGGGCTTGACGACGTGAACAGGGAGATGGTGCTGAAGCTGATCGACCACCTGGGGCGGGCGGGAAAGACGCAGATCCTCTACGTGACGCACCACCCGGAAGATCGGATCCCCAGCATCACCAACAGCCTGGAACTCGTCCCGGCGGCGGGAGGGGGATGCACCGCCCGGACTGATGCCGCGTGCTAAAGGCACTTCCCTCCCTTTTCCGGCTCACGTCACAGTTACATCTCCATCGTGTGATGGAAGAAATACTATGACAGCTTTAACAACGGTTTCAAATGAACAGTGAATGCTTTGTCACCGAGTTTGCCCCCACATCTTCAGCAATGACCACCATGTCGAAACACTTACACTGCTTCTGTCACTGTGCCACCGTCAAATATGATGACAGACCAGATTAGCTGCGGCTTAACATGTCGCGCTCTCTGGTAGTCGCTTGCTTATTGTGCTGCAAAATGTTACACATATGGGTTAGTTTTCAAATACCAATAACAAGAGAAAGTGTAGCTGTTTTAGCTCCTTGGAACCGCTCTCTTCTCAAGCTGGATGCCATGAAACCAATTATTGCCATCGTCGGACGACCGAACGTCGGGAA
>NZ_JBXKJL010000374.1:0-8782 GCF_056994735.1 Geomonas sp. | reverse complement strand
CCTCCCCACCCGCCCCTGCAGCACCGCCAGCGAGATCACCAGCAGGATGCCGCCAAAATGGTGCCACGGCGCCACGCCTGCGACTGCCGTGGTATCGATAAAGGTGCCGCTCATATTCCCTCCCAGTGACGATCGTCGCAGCATAACCTGATTCGACCCGCGAGACAACATCATCCGGATACCGCTCCGACCTTGCCCAATCCCTTCCCCTCTGTTATCGTTGATAGAAATTTCTGTCTCAGCAGACAGATGAAATGCAATAAATCCCCAGGAGGATGACATGTTTTTGGAAGGACAACCCGCTCCGGACTTCCAGCTGCAGGGAAGCGATGGCAAAGTGCACTCCCTCAAAGATTATAGAGGAAAGCTCCTGATCCTCTTTTTCTATCCCAGAGACAACACCCCTGGATGCACAAGCGAAGCGGTAGGCTTCAGCAAGCTCCACTCTCTGTTCGAACAGTTGGGAGCCGTCATCGTCGGAGTCAGCAGGGACTCGATGAAGTCGCATCTGAAGTTCATCGAGGACTTCAAGCTTCCGTTCACATTGCTGTCGGATCCTGACACTTCGGTGATGAAGGCTTACGGCGCCTTCGGTGAGAAGGTGCAGTACGGCAAGACGACCATGGGGGTGATCCGCTCCACCGTGGTCATCTCGCCGGACGGTGTTATCATCAAGCACTGGCCGAAGATCGCGAAGGCTTCGGAACATCCGGACAAGGTGCTCGATTTCTTCAAGATGCTGGCGAGGGGGTAGAGACCCATCCCCCCTGCCCCCCCCTTTGTCAAAGGGGGGAACGCTGAAGGTGCTGCCCGGCAGGGAGGAGCGGCAACCTCTTCCTTGGATCTGCACCTTTAGGTGGGGGTTCCGGGAAGGGTCAAGAGGAGTGTGAGGGAATTGGTGGATGACTGATCGCGAACTGGTCGATAATCTTTTCTGCTGCGCGCTGGCTGCAGTGGATCCGTTACAGACGCTGCCACCGCACCTACGCCTGGCAAGGGAGGTCTTCCTCACCGGGGGCTACCAGAGGCTGGTGGTAGCCGGTTTCGGCAAGGCCGCGGCCGCCATGGCCCTCGCCGCCGAGGAGGTCCTGGGCGATTGCATCACCTCCGGCCTGGTCATCGTCCCGCATGACTCCAAGTTGTCCGAGCTGCCAAAAGGTATAAAAATCGCCACGGCCGGCCATCCTCACCCTGACAGTCATGGAGTTGCGGCTACCAGACATATCATCGAGCTCACCCGGAACTCCGGTCACGAGACACTGCTACTCCTCCTGGTATCGGGGGGAGGCTCCGCACTCTTCACGGCACCTGCCGACGGCGTAACGCTGGAGGAGAAGCAGGAGACCTGCAGGCTGCTGATGGAGGCGGGGGCCGACATCGTGCAGCTCAACACTGTCCGCAAGCACCTCTCCAAGGTGAAGGGTGGGATGTTCGCTGCCTTAGCCCACCCGGCGCGCCTGATCTCCCTGGCGATATCCGACGTACCGGGGGATCGCCCTGATGTCATAGCCTCCGGCCCGGCCTACCCCGACCCTACCACCTTTGCCGACGCCATCACGGTTCTTGACCAACTGGGGCTTTCCGACAGGGTCCCGGCATCGGCCCGTGACCGTCTGGAAAGAGGCGCTGCCGGTATGATCAGGGAGACGCCGAAGACTGACGATCCGATATTCTCGACCGTCACCACCATCATCGCGGCTCGGAACCACGACGCCGTCGAGGCCGCGGCCCGCGCAGCCCGCCACAAGGGGCTGAAGGTGCAGGTTCTGGAGGATCAGGTTTGCGGCGAGGCGCGGGAAGCCGGGCGAAGGCTGGCAGAGCTGGCAGTGGCGGAGAGGAGGAAGCTCCCTCCCGGCGAACGACTCTGCCTGGTCAGCGGGGGGGAGACGACGGTGCGTGTGGTGGGTAAGGGGAAGGGGGGCCGTAACCAGGAACTCGCCCTGGCCTTTGCCTTGGCAATCGAGGGGGAACCAGGGATCACTCTGCTTTCCGCGGGAACTGACGGCATCGACGGACCGACCGACGCCGCAGGGGGTGTGGTCGACGGGAACACCGCAGCCCTGGCCAAAGCTGCCAGCCTCGATCCCGCGGCGTTTCTGGCGGACAACAACGCCTACGCTCTGCTCGAGCGCTGCGGAGCCCTGCTGAAGACCGGACCGACCGGCACCAACGTGATGGATCTGCAGATAGCGGTCCTGTCCGGCTGACAGCGGTTGGTCAGTCGACGTAGTTGTAGTCCGACTCCACGTCCAGGATCTTCAGCAGCGATTCCGGCGTGTAAGGGTATTCCTGCCCCTTCTCCTCTTCTTCGGACTTCTTCGGCGGCGTGTAAAGGAGCACCACTTCTCCGTTACGCTCCACCTTCATCGCCCTGCCGTCACAGCGCTTTTCGATGGTCCGCCACATCTCATCCTGATCGATCAGTTCGAACCCGCCGATATCCTCGCTGGGTTTGAGGTTTTCCAGGAACCGGGAGATGAGGTCGAAATCGAGCCAGTCCTCCTCCTTGCGCCACCACTTGATGAAGATGTTGTTGGAGTTCTTTCTTCTTTCCTTCTCGATCTGCTTTGTCAGTTCATATCCTTGCATGGCCATCCTCCATAGCGTCACGTAGTGATTATGATTACCCGAACTCCCCATACCGACAACTCTGATTGCGTCCTTCGACAAGCTCAGCACGAACGGTTACCAGCAGCTCAACCCGAATTCGGCACCAACCTCTTCCCAACCTCGACTCCAACAGGGTCAACCAACCGCTCCAACTGGGTCAAGCACCGGCCGCCGTTCCCCCTGAGCTTGTCGAAGGGTGTACCGTCATGGTCTCTCATAAGAGCGTCTGCACTCATGTACATTTTAAGCAAAGCTTTTCATTATGCAATGCGACTGGATCACAGAGACACCAGCGCGACTGAATGAGCGGCGAGGGGACAGCGGCACTGGCTAAGGAATGAGGACGATCTTCCCGAAGGTGCTCGCCTCCATAACCTCATGATGGGCCACGGCCGCATCGGCCAGAGACAACTCCCTGCTCACCACCGGGCGCAGCGTCCGGTTCTCCAGCCCCGCCACAAGGGCGGCATGTACCCGGGACAGATCCTTCTCGGAAGCGTTGAACAGGGCCATCCCGATGATCGAGGTGTCCTGGGCCATGGTGTCACGGGGATCGATCTCGACGCGGCCGCGGCTCCCAATCACCACGACCCGCCCCCCCTGGGCCAGCGCTCCCAGATCCTGCCCCAGGTTCTGGTTGGCCAGCATCTCGAGGATGACGTCGAGCCCTTGGCCGCAGGTCAGTTCCCTGGTCTGTGCCAGGTGGTCAGGCTGGTGGTGATCGATCACCGCATGCGCACCCATCTCCTGCACCAGTTGCCGCCCCTTTTCACTTCCGGCAGTCCCTATCACCCACAATCCGGCCGCCCGTGCCAGTTGGACCGCGGCGATGCCTACCCCGCCGCTGGCTCCGTGCACCAGCAGGCTCTCGCCCGGAAGCGCATGTGCCTTCTGGAAAAGGGCACGGTAAGCGGCCCCGTAGGGCACGCCGATGGCGGCCCCCTGCGAGAAGGTGACCTCATCAGGAAGGTGATGGGTCTGATGCTCGGCGCACAGGACCTTTTCGGCATAGGTCCCGGTGAGGGACCAGGCGACATACACCCTTTCCCCCGCATTCCGGTGCTTGACTCCGGCACCTACCGCTTCGATAACCCCTGCACCGTCAATCCCGGGAGTATAAGGTGGCGTCGCATGCCGGCCATAGCTGCCGGAACGGATGTATGCATCGACAGGGTTGACCCCGGCGGCATAAATCTTCACCAGCACCTGCCCCTCGCCTGGGACCGGATCGGCCACCTCTTTGAGCCGCATCACCTCCGGGGCTCCGAAATCCTCGACCACTATAGCTTTCATGCCCGCCCCCCTTGCCTGTGATGGCAGCGCATCAATCCCGCCGCCGGCGCACAAGGAGTATACCATCTAGTCCCGTCGCCTCAAATCACGGCAGGAGGGCTCTTCGCCCCCGAAACTCTCATCGAAAAAGGAGGAAGGCAGCACTGACCCACCGCCCCGGACACCGTCTCTCTTTGCTGTTGACATTGCAAGGCAGGCGCTCTAAATTAGCGACTCAAAAAGAGTTCCCGCTAAGCCAGCTCTGCCGCGGCTGGAATTCCAGTAACAGAGGTCGGCATAGCCCCCGATCACCAACGGAGAGCTGGAAAGCAGTCTGGGGAGGTTGTAGATGAAGTTAGGTGAGCTGCTGGTAAGCGCCGGCAAATTGACTCCGGAGCAAGTCGAGGAAACCCTGAAAGGCCAGGCCATCTTCGGCGGGAAATTCGGGACCAATCTCATAGAGATGGGATATCTCGACGAGCAGGAGCTGGCTCTTTTCCTGAGCAGGAAAACGGGCACTCCCCATGCCTCTCCGGAGCAGCTCATGGAGATCCCTCCCCATATCCTCAGGCTGATCCCGGAAGAGATCATCAGGAAGTACAAGGTCGTTCCCATAGGGCTCAATAACCGCAAACTGATCCTGGCCATGGCGGACCCCTCCGACTTCGCGGCTATCGACGAGATCTCCTTCGTCACCGGTTACATCGTCCTTCCGGTCATAACACCCGAGCTTCGGCTGGTGACCGCGCTGGAAAAGCACTACAAGATCAGGCGTGAGATGCGCTACATCAAGGTCGAAGGGGGAGGGAGAAACCGGACCAAGCACGCTCCGGATCCGGCGGCATTCGAGCCGGTCAGGCAGGCGGTTCCGGCAAAGCCGGCGGAAACCAGGCCGGTCCAGCGACCTCAGGAGGAGATCACCATCCCCCCCCTGGAACTCGACGAAAGCGACATCCTGGAGCTGCCATTGCTCTCGGAGTTGGAGACCTTCGCGGAACTGGAGGAGCTCCACATACACACCGTTCAGCCCCAGGCCCCGCCCCCGAAGCAGCCCGAACCCAAGCAGGATTACAGCCTGAAGGGGGTCCTGGAGGCCTTCACCCGGGTGGAAAACAGGGACGAGGTGGCGGAACTGGTCGTCAACCACGCGGCCCGGCAATTCAACCGCGCAGCCCTCTTCGTAGTCAAGGGAGGGAAGGCATGCGGATGGGTGGCGCAGTGCGGAAAGAAGCCGGTCCCGAACTTCGACAAGCTCGAAATCGATCTCAACGAGGCCTCGATACTGCGGGTGGTGGCTGAGAGCAAGACCTTTTATCTAGGGCCCATCCCTACGACCCCGGCCAACGGCGCAATCATGGCCTCTCTGGGGGGAGGAACCCCGGCGGCCAACCTCCTGGTGCCCCTGATGATGGTGGGGCGCGCGGTAGCCATCCTCTATGTCGAGGGAGCAAGCTCCCCTCTCGACGGGCAGGTCCCCGATCTCCAGAGACTGCTGGGGAAGGCTTCCATGGCATTCGAAATATTGATTCTCAAGACCAAAATACTTTTGACATAGCCCTCACACACTGTCATAGTGCAGATTGTCTCAGAAGTGGCAGGTATCACAGAGAAAATTGTGATTCCAGTCACTGTCAAAGAAGAACTGTTTTGGCACGGCTTTGCCGAGAATGAACCGGCAAAGAAGCTAATAGATAGTTCCCCCGCCGTTCCTCAGAGCGTCACGATTTTCGAATCAGCACTCTTTGACTTGCAGGAACATCGTTAAGCCTATCGTCGACAGGCCTGTCTGGCAGCTGATCCAGATAATACAGCGCCAGAGAGCTTGAAAATTCATCAAAAAATGCCAGGCCACGTTGACTTTTACCGCCCCTACGCTAGATTATACGGGTGTTGAAACGACCACTCTCCCAGGTTGAAAGGCCGCCATGCCAGTCAGCGCCCAGCAGGTCGAACTGATCCCTCTCGCAGTCTATTCTTTGATCGCCGTCGGTCTGATCAGCGTCCTGCTCCTTGCCGCCTACTACCTGGGTTCCGGCAAAGATGCGCCATACAAGGAAGCCCCGTACGAATCCGGGGTGCCTCCCACCGGCACCGCCCGTCACGCGTCACAAGTTCCCTTCTACCTCATCGCCATTTTCTTCATCGTCTTCGATGTCGAGGGTGCCTTCATCCTGACCTGGGCCACCGCCTGGGACCTGCTGGGGCTACCGGGGCTGATCCACATCTCCATCTTCATCGTGGTCCTCTTGTTGGGACTGGTCTGGCTCTGGATGAAGGGTGGACTGGACTGGGGGCCTGCCGCAACGCGGGGGGGCAGGAAGTCGATGCATTACTGATCTCCAAAGACACTGAACGGGGATATCAGGATTGACAGGATCAGGAACGTGTAACAGCGGTGTGAAGATCAAAATGGGCAGGGCCATCATTAAAGTGAACAGCGGCGTTATGGGGAGCAGCTTTGAGCGAAACGGAAAGCCAAAACATACCCGATAACGTGATCCTCGCCTCGCTCGACGATCTGATCAACTGGGGGCGCGCCAACTCCCTGTGGCCGATGTTCTTCGGCCTTTCCTGCTGCTTCGTCGAGATGATGACCTCCTTCACCTCCCGCTACGACGTCTCGCGTTTCGGCGCCGAGGTCCTGCGCGGCACCCCGCGCGAGGCGGACGTCATGGTGATAGCCGGGACGGTCTTCAAGAAGATGGCCCCCAGCATCTTGAGGCTCTACAACCAGATGGCATCCCCCAAGTGGGTGATCTCCATGGGAAGCTGCGCCAACTCCGGAGGGATGTACGACGTCTACAGCGTCGTCCAGGGGGTGCACCAGATCCTGCCGGTCGACGTCTACATCCCGGGTTGCCCGCCGCGGCCGGAGTCATTCCTGGAGGGGCTCATGCTGCTGCAGGAGAAGATCAAGAGGAACGAGCGCCCGGCCCGCAGCGTGCTCCACATGCAGGGGGGCACCCAGGGTACCACCGCCCCGATCCTGGTCGACACGGTGACCAAGGCCCGTGACCCGAGGGGGCCCGGCATGGAAGGAAGCGCCATCCGCGGCAGCGAGATGCAGTACCCGCACTTCGCCGCGCCGCGCTCCGACGAGATCTGGCGCCCCCCCCAGCCGAGGCTCGCCTACCCGGATTACAACCTTAACGAGGAACTGCAGGCCGCCTTCGGTCCGGAGGTGCGGCTCGATCCCGCCGCCGCGGACATCCAGACCTACCGAGCGCCGGCGGGGCTGGTGCCGGAGGTTCTGAAGTACCTGAAGAACCACGGCAGGACCCCGTTCCGCAGGCTGGAGGATATCGCCTGCGTCGATGAATCCTGCCGCCGCGACCGCGACCGATTCCCCGATTTTACCGTCAACTACCACCTCACCTGCTTCGATCTCCCCGGAAGGATCAGGATCAAAACCGAGCTTAACGGAGAATACCCCGAGCTCCCCAGCGTCACCCCCGTCTTCCCGGTCGCCAACTGGTACGAGCGCGAGGTCTACGACATGTTCGGGCTGCGCTTCGCCGGGCACCCCGATCTGACCCGTATCCTTATGCCGTCGGACTGGGTGGGGCATCCGCTGAGGAAGGAACATCCCTCCAAGGCCACCGAGCTCCCCCCCTACACCGCGGAAGACGCACTGAAGCACAAAGCCGTTCCGGCAGGAGATTTCTTCGATCGGGTGGACGACCAGACCCTGATCCTGAACGTGGGCCCTCAGCACCCGGGGACCCACGGCGTCATCAGGTTCATGCTCAAGCTCTCCGGGGAAGAGATCGTCGACATGAACTCCGAGATCGGCTATCACCACCGCGCCGCGGAAAAGATGGGGGAACGCCAGAACTGGCACCAGTACATGCCCTACACCGACCGGATCGACTACCTGGCCGGAGTGCAGAACAACATGGCCTACGTCAACACCGTAGAGGCGCTCTGCGGGGTGGAGATCCCCGAGCGGGCCGTCTACATCAGGGTCATGCTCTGCGAGCTCTTCCGCATTGCCAACCACCTGGTCTGGCTGGGGACCTTCGCCGCCGACCTGGGAGCCATGACCCCGGTCTTCTACACCTTTACCGACCGGGAGAAGATCTTCGATATCGTGGAGCACATCACGGGCGGGAGGATGCACCCGGCCTGGTTCCGGATTGGCGGAGTTGCCGAGGATCTCCCCGAGGGGTGGCTGGAGAGGGTGAAGAGCTTCCTCGCCTGGTTCCCCCCGCGGCTTGCCGAGTACGAACGGCTCCTGACCGGGAACCCGATTTTCAAGGCGCGGCTGGAGGGGGTCTCGGCGATCTCGGCCGATGACGCCATCGAGTGGGGGATGTCTGGGCCCAACCTGCGCGCCTGCGGTTTCGACTGGGACCTCAGGAAGAAGATGCCCTACGGCGGCTATGACCGCTTCAAGTTCGAGGTGGCGATCGCGGAAGGGGGCGATTGCTACGCACGGTACCTGGTGAGGATGGAGGAGATGCGGCAATCGCTGGCCATCGTCAGGCAGGCGGCGGAGGGGATGCCGCCAGGACGTTGGGTCTCGCCGGACCACCGGTACACGCTGCCGCAGAAGCCCGACACCCTGAAGGACATCGAGTCGCTGATCCACCACTTCGTCAACAGCACCCGCGGGATGTCGCCGCCCAAGGGCGAATGCTACACCGCGATCGAGGCACCCAAAGGGGAGAACGGGTACTTCGCCGTTTCCGACGGCCTCCACACCGCCTACCGCATGAGGATACGCACCCCGACATTCCCGCACATCCAGGCGCTACCCGTCCTGAGCCGCGGCTGGCTGGTGGCGGACTTCATGGCGATCATAGGGTCCCTGGACTTCGTGCTGGCGGATCTCGACAGATAGGTACTCCATCCGGCGGAGTCCCACTCCCCTTGCGGGAGGGGGGCAGGGGGTGGGGGG
>NZ_JBXKJL010000373.1:0-6138 GCF_056994735.1 Geomonas sp. | reverse complement strand
CGCTCTCCCAGACGGGGTAAAGGTCGCGGTCCGCTCCGCCGGTGATCTCTTTGAGAGCGCCGCTTTTTTCATTCCAGAGCCAGAGGTCGCCGCCGGGGTCGTCCTTTCGGGAGACGAAGACCCAGCCGGCGCCGTCCGGGGAAGGCGCGGCAAAGCCGGCATCGATGCCGACCGGGAGCACGGAGCTTTTCAGCGTCCGGTAATCGAGCCGCACCAACTCGCGCTGCTGATCGCCAGGGGCCTGCCGCTGGTAAACGATCGCGCCGCCGTCGGCCGTGAAGACCGGGGCGTCGTCCGCCGCATCCGACCCGGTCAGCCTGCGCGGCTCTTTGGCTCCCGAGGCGAGATCGAAGAGCCAGATATCGCCCTTCACGTCGTCACGGGCATCGACGTAGGCGAGGAGGCTCCCGTCCCGGTTCAGCGCAGGGGCGGCCAGACGCACGGGAGAGACCAGGAGCAGCCGGGGGAGGAGCTGCGGGTTACCCACCTGGTGCAGCCAGAGCTCGTTGCTGTCGTCGTCACCCTTTTCGACCGTGGCGATCCAGCGCCCGTCTGCCGAGCGGGCGGCATAGGAGATGGAGCGTGAGGTGAAGATGGCCGGCTTCGGCGCGATCTCCGGGCGCGAGCGGGGCGCCGGTCGCGGCGCCGCGGGCGCCAGCAGTTCATCGCCCAAGGGAGTGGCGTGGACGGCCGCCGCCGTGAGGAAGACGGCGAGAAGCGAGAGGCAAGATTTCATTGCCACCGCCGGTCTCATCGGGTGCTCCACGAGCCGTCTTCCGCCTGGACTTTGGTCCCGGCCGCGCTGTTCTGCCGGTTGATCCTGGCGAAGACTTTCCTGATCGCCGGGAGATCCTTGGAGGTGAAATTCTCATTGGTCTGCACCACCCGCTGCATGAGGACCTCGCGCGACCGGTTCACCTCCTCGACGACCTGGCGAAACTCCGGCTCCCGGTAACGGGCGGCGAAGGCTTGCAACTCGGGGGTGATGACCTTCGGGATCTCCCGCGGGAAGGTCGTCAAAAGCCCCTCCCGGTTTTCGCCGACCCAGCCCAGACGCTTGAACGATTCCAGATCGTCGGCATGGAAGGCGATCGTCTCCATGGCCTTGGTCGCCTCCTGCTGTTCGGGGGAGCGGCGGGGGGGCTCCTCGATCTTGCCGGTGGGGGAGATGCCGCGCACCGAGGCGACCAGCAGCAGGTCCTCGCTCAGGCTGTTGTAGGTCCCCAGCACCTGGTTCTCCAGCGAGGTCCGTTCGCTGACGACGTTCACGTCGACCTTGGCCAGGGTGCAGCCGGCGGTTATCAGCAGCGCGGTAAAAAGGCATGTCGAACGTCTTCTATTGCTCATGTCCCCTCCTGACCAGGGAAATTTCTCCGTTGCGTCCAACTACGATGGTGTCGGCGCGTACCAGATCGAGACCCTTGCGCGCCGCGGTGATCCCGGCTATGGTTCCCGCCAGTTGTTTTTTCAGCGCCAGCTCCGACAGCCTGATCCGATCTACCTTGGGCAGGGCCAGATCGATCCCCTTCACCCGCACCTCTCCCTCCATGCTGAAGGCGCCATCCCGCGTGCTCGCCCGCAGTCCTTTCAGGCTCCCCAGCCGCAGCATCTTGCGCTGGGCCACGATCTGCTCGTTTCGCTCATACGGATCGAGACTGAACAGTGCTCGCTCCAGGGTGTCGGCGCCGATCTTGCGGAGGTTGATCCGCATCCTGTTCCCCTCCAAAAGCTCGCGCTCTCCCGTCGCCAGCGGGACCGCCAGCGAAAGCTCGCCCGTTATCTGCGTCTGGCGGCGGTCCGTCCGGCTGCTCTTACGGGTCTCGGGGGATAAGAGCAGGAAGGTCTCGAGGTTCGAGAACGAGCAGTCGGCGGAAAGAGCCGGCACCTCGGGTTTCAGGTCGATCAGACCGCGCAGGCGCATGGTTCCGCCCAAAAGCTCGGTCTGCAGGAAGGTCACCCCCATCGTTTCCGTGGTCAGCATCAGGTCCCCTTCCAGCGAGGTGAGATCGACCGGGACCCCTCCGCTCGTGACCGCTATTCTTTTGATATAAAACCTGCGGCTCCCGACCTCCTGCCCCTGCAGGTCCTCGCGCACCCGGCTGACAATTTCAGGGGCGCCGCCGGCACCGAACTGTTCGGGGGCGGGGCGCACCAGGGAAGCCGAAAGGGGCGTCCAGCCGGCAGTGGACCGCCTGGCCATGGCATAGCTGCGGTCGACGAGAAGCTCGCCGCGCATGCCTTCGATCGTGGTGCCGTTTGAGAGGCGCGCCCCGAAATCGCGCGTTTTGGCGCTGGCGCTGATCTTGAGGTCCCGCCCCCCCACCAGGTTGAGCCGGACGGTGCCGCTTAGGTCTCCGGACAATTTGGCGCCTCCCGGCACCGGCGTCGGGGTGGCCGGGAAATGTGCCGCGAACTCCGTGGTGACGGCCGCGTCCACGCCCTGCAGCAGGGAGGCCGCGCTTATTTTCGCCTGTTTCTCCATCAGGGTGTCGAGGCGGCTGATGGCGGCATCGGCCTTGTGGTTGATCCCGAATTGCTGCAGTTTCAACTCCTCGTGCAGCCGCGCGTTTTGCCAGTTCGTCAGCTGCCCGGAGAAGGAGAGGGTGCCGCTTTGCGAGGGGAAGGTCCCCGCGGAAGCGGGCACCCTGCTCAGGCCGGCAAAGGAGAGGCCGCCATCCAGGCTAATCTTCTCTGCCCCGCTGGAAACCACGACCCGGACCGGCGCTGACGTGCGCAGCTCGGTGAGGGAGAAGCTCCCGCCGGCAAGTGGATAGCTGATCGCGCGGTTGGCGAGGATCATGTCGATATCCGCACGCTCGACCATCGACAAATAGCCCTTGGCCGCGGCGAGGGGGTTCTTTCCAGGTGGAGGCGCTTTCGCCCCGGCCGGGAGGACCGACAGCGTCCAGGCCAGGGAACTCTTTCCTCCGGCGGCGACGCCTTTTGGGAGAAACGGGGCTGCCACGGGAAGGAGCCTGTCCAGGTCCATCCGGAGGGTGCCGTTGCTGACTGCTTTCTGAGGCGATGCGCCGGAGACGGACGCGGTTGCCTCCAGCGCTAGGAAGTCGCCTCCGCTCACGCTGCAGGCCGCTCGTTCCAATGAGGGCAACGCTCCCTTTTTCACCGGCAGATGAATTCCGGCTGCCGAGAGGTTCGCCACCAGTGGAACGCTGCCGGGACCTTTGCCGGGGCTTTTGCTGCCGACGGCCGCCCGCAGCAGCATCTCCAACTCGCCGTGCACATTACCCTGGACCCGGTCGACGGAAAGGGGAGCACCGCCAAGCCCCGGCTGCCGAATCCCCATGACAGTGACGGCTGCCGACAGCGGGATCGTCGCGAACGTTTCTCCGGTGGCGCTCGTAGCATGACGCGCGGCGTCCGGCGCGGAATTCGAATCCTGCTTTGCCGACTGGCGCGAAGCGGGTGATTGCGCTTTCGGCACAGCTTTGGGCGATCCACCCGATGCCGCCGGTCGGCCGATTTTCGATACCGGCATCGCCAACTCGCCGCGCAGGGCGCACTCCGCGCGCTCGACCGCAAGGGGGGCGCCTTTTTGTGCAGGGAGTCGGATTCCGGCGACGGTCGCGGTGACCGTGAGCGGGAGTTTGGCGAGAATTGTCTCGATCCCCGGCTTCCGACCGGACGGAACCTTCACCGACCGCGACTGTGAGACTTCTATTGCGCTTTTGAGAGTGCAGGCGACCCTCGCCACGGCCGGCGACGTCCCCTGCCGGGCGGGGAGGGTAATGCCGGCGGCCGTGACGGTGGCAGCCAGCGGGATTGCCGTGATGGTTTTCCCGGAGGAGAAGGCTTTAAGGGCGGCGGCGGTCAGCTCGATCCGCGGTGACGGCACCTCCATCTCCCCGTTCTTTTTCAGCAGGACTCGTGTCGCGAGAAGGCCGTGCAGCGTCTCGGCGTCCAGGGTGCCGGCCATTTTCACCCGGCGCACGTCGAGAACCTCCGTTACCTCCGCGTTCCCGGAGACCTTTCGAGGTGACGGACTCTTCAGGTCGAGGTCCGTTACCTTCAGTTGAACGCCCCCCCGTACTCCGTCGACGTTCATCTGCTCCTTTCCGGTCATTGCGGCTCGACCGACGGCGTAGGAGAGCGAGGCCGCAACGGCGGTTGGCTTGAACCCGGAGAGCGGCGCGGTCATCCGGTCGATGCCGAACTCGATTCCCTCGGCGGTGATTCCGCCGGCCGGCAATGCAAGCCGCAGGCGGGGGAGATTGAGGCCGAGCTTCGAGATCGCCACCACTCCCTTGTTTTTCCTTCCCGTGAGAAGGATCGAAACTTGGTCCAGCTTAAGCTCGCCTGCCAGCTCACGGACAGGAAATTCCGGCTTGGGCGGAGAGGACGGATTCGCGGCTGAAGCCGCTCCTGCGGGGCGCTTCCCTTTACGGTCGGCATTTGCCGACAGAATCGGCCCCGCGGCCGTGAAGAGGCGTCCGACATCGACCCTGGCGGGACCGAAGCGGGCGGAAAGCTCGCGATCCTTGCTGGAGGGACGATCGATGTCCGCTTGCCAGCCGGCTGCGAGCCAGTTGTCGACCGTCAGGCTGCCTCCGGTAAGGCGGACCTGTTGGCGCTTGAGATCGGAGCCGACCTTTTGCTTGAATTGCAGATCGAGAGGGCCGACCATGCCACGTGACGACCCTCCGCCGCCCATTGCGATGCGCGAGCCGGTAACCGCCAGATCGAGCTGGAGGGTGTTCGCGGCATCCACCTTCCCTTGCAGGTAGAGGGCGAGTTGTCCCTGCAGGGCTGGCAGGTTGGCAGGAACAAACGGGCCGGCGACGCTCATCAGCCGGGGGAGATCGAGCCGCGCCCGAGCGGTCAATCCCCCTGTCTCCTGCAATCCCCCTTGCAGCGTGACGGATGTTCCCGGCAGTGCAGCCTCAACCGCGATCAGCGCCCCAGCCGGATGGACGTGCCGGGCAGTCGTGACCAGCTTTTTCAGGTCCGCGGTGACCGATAGCGCCTCGATCCGGTGGCCGTCGACGTCCAGATCGCCGCGAACCTTGGCTGTCACCGGCCGATCCGCCAGCGACGGAACATCGCACACCAGTGACCCGTTGCTGAGGGTCACCTTTCGATTCGACTGCGGGTCACGGTAGGCGATCTTGACAGGATCGACAGCCAGCTTCAGCGAGAGATCGATCGGCAGCGGCCAATCCATGGCCTGGAACCGCTGGAGGGCCTCCGCTGCCGCCGTCAGCGGCTCTTTGTACGGAGCGGGCGGCTTGGGCGGACCGGGCGCCAGGTCGGCGTTGACGCCGCTCACCCGTATCTTGAGGTCGGCATGCATCCGACCGTCACGGTATCCGATCTTCGCGACGACGATCGCATCGCCGGCTGCCGCTTTCAGCATCGGAGCCTGTCCGGGCCCCAGCGCCAGTCCCTTGATCGACAGGCCATCCGACCAGGAAAAGACCAGTTCCGACCAGGAGACCTCCCTGTTGAGAGATTTGCTGAGGGAACTCCGGAGCATCGCCTGACCCGCCTGTGTCGAAAGGAGGGATGGCAGCGCCAGCACCAGCACGGCCAAGAAGAGAAAAGCGGCCAGAACGGCGAGGGCGCCGAAGAGCAGGATGCGCTTCAAACGAATTGTGCGGAAAAATTGAATTATCCGTGATGGCATCAGCTGTCCGTTCAAAATTATTTAACGATAACTATTACGATATCGCGCTATTGACAACAACTTTTTCAATAGCTGCCGTTGTAAAGATACCCATTGTCACTTTTAGACACGATTTCCAGCCAATCCTGCAACTTCAACAGCTGCCCCTGTCTGCGCCGTTACCAAAATCACTGCTAGTAGAAAATGCCAAACCCGATTAGTACCAATCTTCAGACCAGCTTCCAAAACTGTCATTCCCGAAGCGATTCTGATCGGGAATCCAGCTCCTGAACGACGTGAAATCTGGATCCCCGATAAGGGCATTCGGGGATGACAATCTCATAGCGGAAGATTAGCGCTAATTATGCCAAATGACTCCGGAGGATCATGTTTTCAGAGCCTCTTTGATTACAGGAAGCGGTTTGCATCTCTGGAGAGCCGCTCACAATGAAGAGGTTAGAAAAGCAAGGACGTTACGCTGAAGCACACCAGCCTTTCTTTTCTACTCCCTGAAGGTC
>NZ_JBXKJL010000372.1:0-1942 GCF_056994735.1 Geomonas sp. | reverse complement strand
GGCTCTCCCCAGCTTTTGATGAAACGAATATGGTAGCGTTTCGCGAAAAGAAACAAGAGGAAGAATCAAAGCAACAGAAACGTTCTGGTGGAGCTTGGTCATGCGCACGAGACCAGGAGAAAGTGGCCCAAGAAGCCCTCTTCCACCCCCGCGAAGCCTTCTTTCAGGTCCAGTCGGAGAGCATCAAGCCGCATGCAGTACACGGAGGCGCAGCAGGTCGAGGTTAGCACGCCCATACAGCTGGCGTTTAAGCAATTTGAGCCTCGTGATCTGTCCTTCCACCTGCCCAGTACTCCAAGGCTCGGTGAGGGTGGCTTGAACCGCCGGTAACTCTTTCTCCAGGCCCTGAGCAAAGCGCCGCAGTTCCTCATAGGGACACTCTTTGGCCCTCTCCAGCCAGGGAAGCAATGCCTCGCTTTGGCGTTCGCGGATCAGGCGAACCCGCGTCCTGGCCGAGCGCTGAGAGTGACGAAAGGCGTGGAGAGAGATCAAACAAGGCCTGCCGGTAGGCAGCATCCTTTGCGTTCAGATCCTCTGGCTGATGCAACAACAGCCATTTGACCTGCCAGGGTGTTCGGGTGGCAGGTACCCCCCGACGAGTCGAGGCGGCCACAGAGGACGAAGAAGAGGTCGGGGTCATGCCTGCTGGAAGGGGCCAGTTGCGCTACGCTCGTCCACACACTTTTGTAGCTGCCTGTGAAGCCCTGCTCTTGTAATTCGTGCCAGAGGGTTCGGATCATGACCTCTCCTTGTTGCCAGCGTTCTTCCAGATAGGCCCGGTAGGGTTCGACAGGAGAGGGATGCGGACTGCAGTAGTACGCCACAAACGTCGGCATCCGCAGATATTTGCGCACCGTATGCCGATGGAGGTGCAGACTCCTGATGATGTCTGCCTGTGTTTTCCCCTCTGCGGCCAGTTCATGCACCTGGTGATGCATCGCCATCTGCCAGGCCCGCCGAGGGCTGGGTGCGGGGGGCTTCCGCCGCGGAGGTTTTCGCCGCTGACTAGCAGGCTGGACAGACCCCGTTGGAGCCAAGGACGTCTGCTGGGTGTTCTGTTTCACCCGCTCGCCTGCCTGACGGAGCACGTCGATCTGTTGTGCCAACGTTTTCTGGATCACTTCTCCCCAGTTTTTGAGCACATGCCAGCGATCGAGGACTTGTTGGACGTGCGGGGCGCTTTTTGTGGCGGCTTTCCGATAACTGGCGCCTCGGTCACGACAGATCACCTCGACTCCAGCATGCCCGTCTAACCATTGGGTCAAGACCTCTTCATCGCTGCCCAACAGTACATCAACCGGTCGATGTTGCTCCAGGTCAACCAGGATGGTGCCAGTGGGGTGCTTCTGTTGAAATCCCCAGTCGTCCACACCGAGCACGCGAGGAGTGGGCAGTTCATCACCTCCGGTGCGACGAAGCTGCGCCAAGAGGGTCGCAGCACAAACTGGCATCGCCTGCTTCTGGCACAGGCGAGCACCCGCTTCCCCTCCCAGCGCCCATCCAATTTCCAGCAGCGCGTCACGCAGGCGGTTGGTGCGACGGGCAAATGCTTCGGTGAAGGCAGGAAGCCGTTCCGCGAAAATCTGACGAGGGCAAGACGTATTCGCACAGAAGAATCGCCGCACATGGAGAGAGATCTGTACACGCCTGCCGCTCAACGGCAGATCCTGCAGCATACGTTCGTAACGACTATGCACGCGACTGGTTGGTTCGCCACACAATGGGCAACGCCCTTCCGATTGCGTTGAGGCGACAACGAGGTTGATTTCTTCCCAGGTCATTTCCATATGCATCACCTGCAAACAGGTGTCTTCTGGGAACAGCCCTTTGACGAACCCTTCCAGCAGATTTCTTGGCAAGAGGAAAGAAGATGTTTTCATCATTCCTAGTTTACGCTTTTTCCTCTTGCCAGGTTTTGTTTCATCAAAAGCTGGGGAGAGCC
>NZ_JBXKJL010000371.1:0-1576 GCF_056994735.1 Geomonas sp. | reverse complement strand
CTAACGATCTAAGAGTTTTTGCGGCGCGAAGCCGACGCCAAAACTCGGTTGAACTGAACCGCTGAGGAGGAAGGCGAGTACTTGGAGATTTTAGCGCCGGATCGGTGCGTGTGGGGCCACTATAGGGCATTTTGCTTGGCCGATCAAGCAAGGAGGTAGCGCCTCTTTTGGCCGGGGACGGCTGCCGAGCAGGGCAGGAGGAGGCAGCAGGAAAGGGCGTGAGGTGGTTGTTGATGTGGCCAGGGCGCAGCTGTAGGGTTGTGCCTGGCAAGGGGCATATGCCGGTGGTGGAGGTCTACGGGTAAAGCTTGGGGGGTGGGCACGGTTCACGGTGGGGCCCTCCTGCGGTATGGCAGAAAGAGGACCACCACCAGAGAACCTACCTGACATTGGGGGCAGGTGGAGGGTTTTGAGCTTCCCTGGGCGGGTTGGCGATCCGGGGTGGTGCTGGTGGTCTGGTGCGGATTGGGAGAGGTGGAGAGGACGAGCTCTGTGATCTGGGGGAGACGCCCGCGACTGCCGGGGGCGAGGAGGCCGTAGAAGCGGACTTTGTGAAAGCCCCGAGGGAGCACGTGCTGGAGAAAACGACGCATGAATTCCAGGGCAGAGAGTGTCATGATCTTCCAGCGTCGCTCCCGGAAGTCCTTGTAGCGGAAGGTTACGGTGTTGTCGTTGACGGCAAGGATGCGGTTGTTGGTGATGGCAATCCGGTGGACGTAGCGGGCGAGGTACATGAGGACTTTTTCCGCCCCCTGAATCGTGGGCTTGCTGTAGACAACCCACGGGGTGTGCCACACTGACTCCGGGAACGCTTGATCGGGAAACGCCTGGCGGGCGAGCTCCATGAACTTAGCACGGAAGATCTCGGAGAGTGCCCGCACCGGAACGAGGAATCGCTTTCGCGCCGGAAGCCACGACCCTCCGTCATCGGCAAGTCCGCCGCCGGGGACAAGACAGTGCACATGGGGGTGATAGACCATGGCCCTGGTCCAGGTGTGGAGCACACAGAGCACGGCGATGGTTCCACCGAGATAGCGGGGATCTCTGGCGAGGTCCATGAGGGAGTTGGCTGCCGCCCTGATGAGAATGGCGTAGAGAACCCGCTGATGGCTACGGAAGATCCCATGGAGTTCCTTGGGCACGGTGAAGACGAGATGGAAGTAGGGGATCGGGAGAAGCTCCCGTCGTCTTTCATTGAGCCACTTGTCGGTGTCGTTTCCGTGGCACTTGGGACAGCTCCGGTTTCGGCAGGAATGATATGAGTACCGCCAGATCCCGCAGTGGTCGCAGACGGCAAGATGGCCGCCGAAAGACTCTGTACGACACTCCGCAAGGTCTCGCACTGCACGGAAGTGGCTGGGAAGCATCGCCGCGCCGTAGCGCTCAAGGTACTCGGTGCCGTAGCGCTGGAAGATATCTGCGATCTCTGGCATGACCTGCTCTGGATGCTGTTACAGGTCAGCCATGAGGTCGTTGATGATACTCTGGAAGTTCGTGATGGTTTTTCGGGTGAGATGGGTATACCTGAATGTGGATGTAAGACAGCCATGGCCGAGTATCTTCTGGATGAGGCGGA
>NZ_JBXKJL010000370.1:0-39371 GCF_056994735.1 Geomonas sp. | reverse complement strand
AAAAGGAGGAAGACATGTCTTCGAAAGCGTTCAAGCTGCTTGTGCTGATTCTCATGCTGATGGCGCCGGCTCTCGCCCACGCGACCTGGTATGTATCGGCGTCCACCTCACCGTCATCGGGTGCCGGTACCGTCTCTCCACCGGGAACCTCTTCGTACGCCGACACCGTCGCTTCCGCGAACTTCACCGTGACCCCTGCCGGCGGCTACAATGTCAGCTCCGTTCGTGTCAGCGGCGTCATCATCCCCAAAAATGCCGGCGGCACCTACACGGTAAACAAGAAAACAGGGACCCAGTATCTGGTCGCTTACTTCACCGCCGCCACCTACAGCGTCACCTCGACGATCTCGGGGGCGGGAGCCATCGTGCCGGCCTTCAGCTCGCCGGCCCCCAGTGCACTGCAGTACGGCAAGGATTACACCTTCAATATCAATCCGAACAGCGGCTACATGGTCGTTGATGTCAAGGTCGACGGCCAATCAGTGGGAGCGGTTTCAAGCTACACCTTCCGGGCCATCAACGCCAATCATACCCTGTGGGCGTCCTTCGCGGTGGCCCCGAAGGTAACCGCCGTCGCCCTGCCCGCGACTTCGCAGACCACAGGACTCGGGAGCGACTACGGCGTCCAGCTTGACGCCTCGCAGAGCACCACTGCCATCGGTACTCTTTCCTACGACTGGTCCCTTACCTCGACCAACCCTCCCGGATTGACAGGGGGCTTCACCGATTCCACCGCCGTCAAGCCCACCTTCTACGCCAACCAGACCGGCGAATACAGCATCACCCTTACCGTAAGCGACGGGCTTGGGCACAGCAACTCCGCCAACGTCGTTGTGACCGCGGTCACCAGGCAGGTCTACCAATCACAGTCCTGCACCTGTTGCCACGTGGACCGGAGTCCGGCTTACGTCACCGGGTACCTTTCCTCCAAGCACGCGTCGACTCCGGTCGTCCCTGTTTCCTGCCAGAGCTGCCACGACCCCGAGTTCTACTCGCACTTCACCATCCAGCGCCCCGTGAATTCCTGCGCTGAATGCCATGTCACCTATAATCCCGAAATCCTGGCCCAGTACAACGCCTCCGCCCATGCAAGCGCTGTGAGCTGCGTTGACTGCCACACTTCCCATGCCGTTGGCGTGACCTTCACCGGAACATTCTGCCAGCGCTGCCACAGCACCACCTTCTCCCCGAACGCGGTGCACAACGCCCTGGAAACGACCCTTGCCGGCGCATGCCGGAGCTGTCACACCGCCCATCTCTTCGATTCGACCGCCTCGCGCCAGCATTTCAACGGCTACACCTCCTACGCCAACGTCAACTATGCGGCCGCCTACGTCACCACCCGCACGGCCTGCGCCGATTGCCACAAGGGGGGCGCGCCCGGAACGACCGACGATGCGGCAATCGATCAATACCGCCAGGATTGGGGAGGGTCTGGCCACGGCAATACCGCTTCCCCGGCCTGGAAGAACTCCAGCCGTCACGACTGGAAGGCAGCCGGGACCCCCGGCAGCACCGCGCCCACCAACTCCGTCAGTTCCGACTGCGTCAGATGCCACAGCGCCGCCGGCTTCATCCAGTTCCTTGGGGGAGGGAAGCTCGACCCTATGGGGACTACCTCCGATCACTCTTCCGAGCCGCTGGCCTGCAGCGCCTGTCATAACGCCGATTTCAGCGTCCGTAGCCCGGCCAATGTGAGCGCCTACTACAACTACAGCTCGTCGACGACCGGGAAACTGATAGTCAGTCGCAGCTATCCAGACCTGAAGAAATCGAACATCTGCCTCAACTGCCACAGCGGCCGCCTGAGCGGAGCGACCATCGCCGCCATCGCCGCCAGCACCGCCCACAAGGCGTACTCGAGCAGCTTCTGGCACAACACCCCCTACCTCGACGGTCATTACCTCAGCGCCGGCGGCCAGCTTCTCGGCGCCACCGGATACCATTACCCCGGTCAGTCCTACGGCAACTACGCCATCGACCACTCGAGCGCCATGGTCGCGGCAGGCTCCGGCCCCTGCGTCGGATGCCACATGCAGCGGGGGACCCACAGCTACACCGCCGCCGTCGGGGCGGTCTGCGGCGAGTGCCACAAGGACGGCGGGATGACCTCGCAGCTTGTTGCGGAACGGCGGGCCCAGTTTAGCGCGACCCTCAAGGCGTTGCAGGTTGCGCTGACCAATAAGGGCTTCGCGCCGGTCCTCGATGCCCAAGGCAAGCCAGTCTACCCGTACTTCACCAGCACGGACTGGGGCGGGACTAAAACCGGAGCGGGGAACATGGGAGCGGCTTTCAACTTCAGCCTCCTCTCGCACGACCAGGGAGCCTATGTCCACAACCCGGCCTACACGAAGCGGCTGTTGAGGGACTCGATAGACTGGCTTGTGAACGGATCGGTGGACCGCGGTGTCGACCTGCAGCCGACCATAGCGGCGCTGCTGAGCGAGCCTGCGGAGCGCGGCGATGCCGGCACGTTCCTGGCGGGATCCGCCCACGCCTCGTCGTCATGCAGCGTCTGCCACAGCACGGACAAGGAGGGTGACAGCACCATCGTCTCCATTTACAACAACAGCAAGCACGGCAAAAAGGCGAACGGGGCGTCCTGCGCCGATTGCCACGCCCCCGCGGCCCAGGTCGCGCACCCGTCAGCACAGATGCTGAAGGCCGGTACCCAGATGAGCGCCAACTGCCTGCAGTGCCACAACCTGCACAGCTGGCAGAGCAAGGGGCTGTGCACCCGCTGCCACACCCGTCATGATCCCAAGCCGGTGTCGATGGGCTATCCCCACTTCTCCACCTTCACCACCGCCCAGTACGTCACCGCCAATGTGAACTGCGACAACTGCCACACCACCCTGGACGAGAACCAGGTTGCCAGCTTCGAGGTCTATTCGGCCAACGCGCAGTGGGCAAGGACCGGAAAGGGGAACGCCCGCTCCGCTTCCTATGTGACCGAGGACTTCAAGCTCTTCGGTACCGCGACCCCGGCCACGGAAAATGCCATCGGGAAAGACTGCGTGAAATGTCACACCACCACCGGGTTCATCAACTACGTGAAGTCCGGCTTCAGCGACTTAAGGCCCCTGCCGCAGGGTGAACAGCCTGATCGGACCCGTGAGATGATCGCCTGCTCCGCCTGCCATGACCCGACCCCCTTCCGTTCGTACGACTATTACGACTGGGAGAGTGACAGCATCGTTCGGGCCTACAAGAGGCGGGATGTGCCGCTGGTCAGGTTCTTCTACAACTACAGCGCGCCCGGCGTGGCAAAGATCAAGTATCAACCCGACGCCCTGTCGAACGTCGGGTCGTCCAACGGTTGCCTCGTCTGCCACAGCGGAACCATGGCCGGATTGACCCTGAAGAGGCTGCCCCTGGCCTTCCTGAACAACACGCCCTTCATCGATCCGCACGGCAAGGCGGCCGCCGGTGTCCTATTCCAGACCACGGGCTACACCTACACCCATGCCTCCAGGACCTACGATCCACCCCCGTATGCCACCCATCGGGGCATCGGCACCAGTGTCCAGGGACCCTGTGTCGGCTGCCACATGTCGACCGCCAGGCCCCATCTCTTCACGCCGGTCTCCAGCGCAGGAGGGGCCATCGCCAAGATCACGGCCTTTGACGAACTCTGCTGGGGCTGCCATCTGACCAGCAAGGCCGTCATCATCAACCCGACCATCATGAACGAGAGGAGGGAGATGTTTGCCTCGTCGCTCAAGGCTCTGGCCGCGGCTCTGGCCACCAAAGAGATCTACTTCAACCCGTCACGTTCGCCTTATTACTTCTCGGAGAAGGTAAAGGCCCAGCAGGGGCCGGGTAACCAGTACACGAATTGGGGCGCCATCTATCAGGCAGCCACCGGCGTGTTCCCTTCGGACCTGATGGGGGCGGCTTTCAACCTGAGGCTTTTGTGGGGAGATCCGGGTGCCTATGCGCACAACGACTACTACGGGAGGAGGCTGATCTACGACTCCATCGACTACCTCGACAACACGCTGCAGGACGACTCAGTGTATGTGACCATCCAGAACCTGCCGGTAGACGATGACTTCACCTCCGACGACAAGGACAGGGCCCTCACCTATATCGGGGTCCGTCCCGTGCCACCGCCTATGCCGTAGCTGACAAAAAAAGAGCCCCGCTTCGAAGGAAGCGGGGCTCTTTCATTGTGACCTCAGGCATCAACGCGTTGCGGCGGCACGAAACGCCGCGTTGGCAACCGCGGCAACTCTTACTTCGCGGCTCTCCCGTTGCTGAAGATGATCTTGTCGAAGGTGCGGTTGAGGCTTTTGCTGGTGAAGTTCGGCATCACGGCGCCAGGCTGGAAGGAGATCTCCTCACCGACGCTGACCTTGGTGGTGGGGACGGCGACCCACACCTTCTGCCCGTCCTTCTCGATGGCGACATAGGTGTAGCCGGCGGCATCCATGGTCTCGGCGACCTTGCCGGAGATGTTCTGGAACTGCAGAGCGCTGGCAGTTGCGGGGGCAGCGGCCGCGGCGGCAGGAGCAGCAGCGGAGGCGGCCTGGTCAGCAGCCTTCATGGGGGGATGACCTTCCGGCAGGGCCTCTTTCGGGGCTTCGGCACCTGGCTTCCCTTTGATACCAGCGGAGAAGTGGATATTGTCGAAGCTGCGCTTCAAGGTGGCGCTGGAGAACTTGCCCATATCTATGCCCGGGATGAGCTGGATCTCGTCACCGACCTTGACCTGGGCAGTCGGTATCGCCGACCAAGCCTTCTTGCCGCCCTTTTCCAGAAGGATGTAGGTGTACCCGCCGGAGTTCATGGTCTCAAGAACCTTTCCCTCCAGGATTGCTACCGTCGAGTCGGCCACGGCGCTGTGGGCTGCGGTTGCCTTGGCAGAGGCGTCCTGCACGACGCCGGAAGAGAAGATGATCTTGTCGAAGGTGCGGTTCAGCGCCTTGCTGGAGAAGTTCTGCATTTCCCCGCCCGGCTGAAGGGATAACTGCTGCCCTACGCTCACCTTCATGACCGGTGCCGCGGCCCAGGTCTTCTTGCCGTCTTTCTCCAGGCAGATGTAGGTGTAGCCACCGCCATCCATGGTCTCAACCACCTTTCCCGAAAGCGCGGAGATGGCCGGTGTGGCCTCCTCGCCTTTGGTCGCGTTGCCAACGGTGGTGCATCCCTGAGTGGTAGCCAGCACTGCCAAGGTAAATCCAGTGAGAAGCAGCTTCGTATTTCTCTTCATTCTGAACTCCTGTCTCCGTGATTTTTCCCGATTACATCGGATTTTATTAATCTAGTTTCGGGCCGCAACCGTTATACAGCATTTCCTCGCGCCAGGGAAGAGATAAACCGCGGGCGCAGGCTATTTGCCCTTACGTGGGGTGGAGCCCTTTCCCTGGGCGATGGTGACGATGGTCACAGCGCGGCGGTTTTTCTGCTTTCCTACCCGCGTCTTGTTCTCCGCCACCGGTTGCTTCGGCCCGTGTGCGCCGGTGGAAATGCGGGAGGCGGAGGCACCGAACTTGACGAGGAACTCCTTCACACTCTCAGCGCGACGCTTGGACAGCCTGATGTTGTGAAGATCATTGCCGGTGCTGTCGGTGTGGCCGTCGATATGGGTCAGCATCACCGGCGTGTTCTTGGTCAGCAGGGCGATTTCCTTGAGGAGCTTGTAGTACTTCGCCTTGATGGTCCAGCTGTCGGTATCGAACTCGATGATTATAGTCTTGACCACCTTAGGCGCGGGCTGCTTCTCCTTGGCCTTGGTCGATTCCGGCGCCGGGGTGGTGACCTCTGCAGGAGGTATCTGTACCAGCGCAAGGATTTCCGGGAGATCCTCTCCTGGTATTTCTGAACCCTCCGGAGCGGCCGGCGGCTCGGAGAGTTCCGGGATCGTTTCAGCCTGGGGTGCTGCCGTAGTCGGCGGCACGGTGACCACCGGAGGCGTAACGATGACGGGCGCGGGGGCCGGGGCGGAAACCTCCGGAGCCAGAGCTGCCGGAGCCGGTGCTGTCTCAGCGGGCGCTGCCGGAGCCGCCGGAGCCGGAGCCGGTGCTGCCGGAGCCGGTGCTGCCGGAGCCGATGCTGCCGGAGCCGATGCTGCCGGAGCCGATGCTGCCGGAGCCGGAGCTGCCGGAGCCGGAGCTGCCTGAACCGGTGCTGCCTGAGTCGGTGCCTGATCCGGAGCTGTCGCAGCCGGAGCGGAAACCTCGGGAGCCGGAACCTCGGTCGTCGTGGCTGACGGAGGCATGTTGACGAGCGGCCCCATGGTCGGCGTGGTCTCGGGAACGTAGACCTTGAAGGGCGAGACGGGCGGCGTGATGCCCAGCGCTGAGGAGCTCCCCAGTCCCAGTTTCTGCATCAGTGCCTGGTCGACCACCACCGGCGGAGCCTTCTTCTTGGCGATCTCTTCCAGCGGCCTGACTGCCGAGGTCCGGATTGTCGGCGGCGGGGCCACCTTCTTCTTGTGCTCCTTCCCGAAGAGGTAACTGATACCCACGCTGAGCTCGAAATTGTTCCTGGTGTTGATTTTGTTGTAGACGACCAGGTGACGGAGGTCGGCCCGCAGCGCCAGCCATTCTTCCAGGAAGTACTTTATTCCTGCTCCGTAGTTGAACAGGAAGTCTCCGCTGGTACTGTCGCCGCGCTTGATCTGCATGCCGCCGAGGCCGAGAGCGATGTTAGGGACGATCTTCTTGTTCGGCGTGAAGGGGAAGAGGGCATCGAGGCGGTATAGATACCCGTCAGCCTTGCCGGCTCCCTTGGTGGAAGTGGTGCTGAAGTAATTGGCGCTTACCTCGACTCCTATGCTGTCGGCGATGGTCTTGCCGACTATGTCGTAGCTGAGTTTGAGGCCATAGAGTGCGGAGGGGTTGAGGTACTCTGAGCCGCCGAAAACGTAGGCGCCCACGGAGGGGGTGAGAGAAATGGTACCCGGGGGTTCGGAGGCACCTTTCCCTTTGGCGACGGCTGCGGATGCGGGGGAAGAGCAGAGAGCCGATACTATGGTCGCTATGAGAGCAAAGTTATTTCTCGCCACAATTCTTCCCCAGGTGATAGGTAGTCGGCCCAATATATACTATGCTTCGCATGACTTCAACTCCAAAGTATAAGATTTTATGACATTTTCCCGGCTTCCGCCTGTCGGCCACGACTCTCCGCCACCACGATGGCGGCGGCGGAACTCCTCCGGTCAGCCCACTTCTCGTCATCAGATCTATCCCCTGCATGGCAGCTGCCTTTCTTTGGACCGGTTAATCTCAGCTCTTGATTTTTCTCGCCGGTGACGGCGTTGCTGCTGCCGGATCCATCGCGACCCGAACAATAGGTCGCTGTTAGCTGTTCAGTATCTGAACATCGACTAAATGAAATTGACCTTCGAAATTGTCACGCCATGCCGGAATTATTCCTTATAAAACGAACCGATACGCCCCGTTTCTGACATCATGGCCGACTGGTATCCCATTTGTAGTGGTTGAGAGCAACAACCAACGGGAGGTCAGCCATGATCAAAGACAGGATAAAAGCAGCGGCACGCCCGATACTATCTTGCCTGGTCGGAGTCGCGGTAAGCTGTTCGGCTCAGATGACGCTTGCCGGCTACATCGGCGCTCCCGCTACCATGCAGAGCACCCGAAACTGCACCTACTCGATGCAGTTGCAGAACTCGGTGAGCGCCAGGAGGGAATACCTGGTGAAGCTCTCTGCCGCCCAGGGGGAAGGATCTGCGGCGGGCGGCGAGGTCGACAACATGTACGGCAACATCACCCAGGCCTCTTATCGACCGGAAAGCAAAAGTGATGAGGAGGAATCTTCGGTCAACATGTGGGGGTTCGAGGTCAAGGAAGAAAAGATCACTGCTGGGATTGATCAGTTCTCCTCCGCCTGCCTGGCGTGCCATGATGGAGTTGAAGCCATTGCGGTAGCCGCCGACGTGAGGAACGATCCTCACCGCAAGCACAACGGGGTCAGCGGTCCCGATCACCCGATCGGCATGGACTACGCCCGCTATGCCGGCGGCGGCAGGAATTTCAAGCAGGTCTGGAATGACAGCGGGAAGATGGTCTTCATAAACGGCAAGGTGGGGTGCCTGACCTGCCATGACCCGCTAAGTAGCGAAAGGGGACGCTTGGTGATGAGCGACAGAAACAGCGCTCTCTGTCTGACCTGCCACAATAAGTAAAGCAACCTGAAGCAAAAAAGGCCAGGGCCGCTCCCCTAAGTTCGGGAAAGCGGCCCTGGCCACTTCATTTCCTCTCATTACACCCTTTTCAAAAACTAATTTATGATGTAGGGTCTCTAGAAGATCACGCGCCCGTAGCTCAGCTGGATAGAGTACCTGGCTTCGAACCAGGGTGTCGGGAGTTCGAATCTCTCCGGGCGCGCCAATAAAAACAAAGGCTTACGGTTTTTGACCGTAGGCCTTTTTCGTCCTTGCCGTAATAATCGCCGTAATGAATTTCCCCCCTATCCCGACCGAAACCATCCCTTCTGGCTGCTGCTCATTGTCTAAGGCCTCGTCGCTGTAAAGATCGCCCGCAGCGGTGCCGGGTGCCCTTCAATCGTCTTCTCCGCATCATCCGGATCAAGAAAATCCGCCAGCGACTCAAAGTGCATCCACTCCGTCGAGCGCTGTTCCTCGCGGCTGGTACGGTTGGTGTCGACGCAGGCAATCTCCGTGAACCCGCAGCGCTCAAGCCACAAGGTCATCGCCGCAATCGACGGGAGGAACCAGACATTGCGCATCTTGGCGTAACGTCCTTGCGGCATGAAGATCGTCTCCTGATCCCCTTCGACAATCAGCGTCTCCAGGATCAATTCTCCCCCCGGGCGCAGGCAGCCCTTGAGCTCGAAAAGATGGTCGAGGGGGGAACGACGATGGTAGAGGACGCCCATGGAGAAGACGCTGTCGAAGCAGGCGAGATTAGGGGGGACATCCTCGATGCCGATGGGGATGACATGATGCTGCGGATCGCATAGGTAGCGTTGCATCACCTGGAACTGCAGCACCGAAACCAGGAAGGGCTCGATGCCGAGGACGAAGTCGGCGCCGGCGCCGCGCATGCGCCAGCCGTGATAGCCGTTGCCGCAGCCGACATCGAGGACTCTGCGTCCGGCCAGCGGCTGAATGTGCGGCAGAAGGCGCTCCCACTTCCAGTCGGACCGCCACTCGGTATCGATCTCGATGCCGAAGAAATTGTAGGGGCCTTTGCGCCAGGGGTGAAAGGCCTGGAGTCGGGCTATCAGCTCTTCGCGGTTGACTTGACCGAGATCGGCGCTAGAGCCGATGGTGACGTTGTCTTGCAGCGCAATTCGGGACGGGCGTATCTCCGGCAGCGACTGCAGAGCGCTCAGCATGCCTGCCATCTTGCCGTGACTTTCGAGGGCCAGTCTCTCCGGCAGGGTCGCTTGCAGCTGCTCTGACCAGCGCTCCTGGCCCATGGCCGCGAGTTGCGGATAGAGGGAATCGTAGAAGTTCATTTAATCGCTACCAGAGAGGCAAAGTTGAAGCACTGGAACCAAAGATCAGAGGAAGAGAATCCTGCAGCCTGCAGCCGCTCTTGATGACAGGGGAGGGTCTCGGGGATCATCACCTTCTCCAGCGCTGACCGCTTCTGGCTGATCTCGAGATCGCTGTAGCCGTTGGCCCGTTTGAAGTCGTGATGCAGTTCTTGATGAAAGTGCTGCCGCCCCGGCTCGCTAAAAGCGATCTTCTCGGAGAGGATGAGGATGCCGCCCGGTTTGAGCCCCGCATAGATCCGCTGAATCAGCGCCAGACGCTGCGCCGGGGGGATGAACTGCAGGGTGAAGTTGAGGACGACGACCGAGGCGTTCTCAATGGTGACCTCCTGGAGATCGGCGCAGATCATCGTCACCGGAACGGTCGGCACAGAATCGCGAGCCAAGAGCTCACGGCCGCGCTCGATCATCGCCGGGGAGTTATCGACAGCAATAATGTCACAGTCCGGCTGATTGATCCGCTGGCGCATGGCGAGGCTAACCGCCCCGAGGGAACAGCCGAGGTCATAGCAGTGGCTCCCGGCCTGGGCGTATTTCGCGGCGAGGATGCCGATATTGGATATGATCATCCCGTAGCCGGGGACCGAGCGTTGTATCATGTCGGGAAAGACAGCGACGACCCGTTCATCGAATTGAAAATCGATCATTTCCTGCAGGGGCGCGGCATAGATGGCATCGTTTTTTTTTATCACGGTCTTCTGGTCCTTTTTAAACTGGCTGTTCGTAAAAAAGAAAGTAGAAGATAGCGGATTTGCTGCGGAACATCAACCCCTTGAGGATACTTCGGGGATAATCCGGATAAATAAGAGAGCTTTTCGTTAGAAGGACGCAGCAGCAAGTGGAATGATTTTTCATCAAGGCCCATGCAAAACAATCGGTCTTGGTTTCTTGCAGAAGGAGGGGAATCTTTCTGCCGCGGGGGCGTTGCGTCCCAGGTAGAGCAGGTGTATATATTTACTGTCATAGATTAAGTATTTTTAAATATATCTCTCGGTGTTGATGATGCCGTGACAGTTGGAGGCTGAAGCGTTGTCTGTCGCTGAACTCCGTCAGTCACGCTCTTACGATGCTGTGGCATTGTCACCCTCAGGGAAGCGGACGCTAGAAGCCAAATCAATACCTGGAGGGGTCCCATGAAGCAGGCAGCTGCAGCACTCTCTTTGTTGATTGCGCTTTTTTTCTGCTCTAAAGAAGTACTTGCCGTAGTGACCGAGAAGAATTCCACCGCGACAGGAGCGAGCAATGCAATCGAGACGGCGGACGATGACGGTCCACGCAAGAAGCACCCCGGCCGGATGCCGTACAAGGCCGACGAGATCCTGGTGAAGTTCAAGCCGGATGTGTCGGAGAAGAATAAGGACGACTTGCACAATAAGGCTCATGGTAAAAAGCTCAAGGAGTTCAGGTCACTGCGGCTGCATCACGTGAAGCTTGAAAAAGGGATCAGCGCCGAGGAGGCGATCGAGCTCTACCAGGCCGATCCCGACGTCGAATATGCCGAGCCTGATTTCCTGTACTCGCCGCACGCGGTTCCCAACGACCCGAGCTACAGCCAGTTGTGGGGGATGGCCAAGATCAACGCCCCGGCGGCCTGGGATTCCACCACCGGGAACTCCTCCGTGGTGGTGGCGGTGATCGACAGCGGCGCCGACTACAACCATCCCGACCTCGCCGCCAACATCTGGCTGAACCCCGGCGAGATCGCCGGCAACGGACTCGACGACGACGGCAACGGCTATGTCGATGATATACACGGGATCAGCCCCCTGGACGGGACCACCAACGTCCTCGACCCCCTCGGGCACGGCTCACATGTGGCCGGGACCATCGGCGCGGTGGGAAATAACGCGCTCGGCGTCACCGGCGTCAACTGGAACGTGAAGATCCTCCCCTGCAAGATCGGCAGCACCTCCAACAACTACTCGAGCAGCGCGGCCATAGCCTGTCTGCAATACGTGAAGGCTCTCAAGGCCACCGGGGTCAATATCGTCGCCACCAACAACAGTTGGGGCGGTCCCGGTTTCTCGCAATCGCTCTACGACGCCATCAACGCCCAGCAGGATATCCTCTTCATCGCCTCCGCCGGCAACGACTCGAAGAGCAACGACACCATCCCCGACTACCCGTCCGCCTACAAGCTCCCCAACGTCGTCTCCGTCGCAGCCACCGGCTCCGGTGACCTCAGGGCCTCCTTCTCGAACTACGGCAGGAAGAGCGTCCAGGTGGCAGCGCCTGGGGAGACTATCCTGAGCACCACCCCCGGCGGCAACTACGAAAACTACAGCGGCACCTCGATGGCGGCCCCGCACGTGGCCGGCCTGGCCGCGCTGATCAAGTCCGGGAACCTTTCGAGGACTGCGGGACAGATCAAGAACCTCATACTCTCCGCCGGCGATCCCGCCATGGCCGGCGTAACCCTTTCGGGAAAAAGGATCAATGCCTACCGCTCGCTCAACTGCACTGACAGCCCGCTGCTGGCTCCCATCGATTATCCTTCGGTACCGGTGGTGGGGACGGCCGCGACGGTTTCTGCTCTCAGCGTAAACTGCGCCAACCCGGTCGCCCCCGTCACCATGACCACCCTCGGAGGACAGACGGTGACGCTCCACGACGACGGCGTCGCCCCCGACACCTTTGCCGGGGACGGCATCTACAGCGGTAGCTGGACGCCGTCGCTGGCCTCGGAAAAGCTGACCTTCACCTCTCCGGCCGGGACCGTGGTGGTCCCCTGTCCGACCATCGTGATCACCACCAACTATCTCCACGAAGCCAACACCCATGTTCCGTACAGCGACGTCCTCAAGGCCGAAGGTGGCAAGCCCCCCTATACCTGGACTATCACCGGCGGATTCCCTCCGGGACTGACGCTGAATCCCGAGACCGGCGAAATATCGGGTGGGGTGACTTCCGCCGGAAGCTATGCGATGACGGCGACGGCAACCGATACCCTGGACCAGAAGGCATCGATCAACCTCACCATGAGGGCCTCGACCGACTCAGTCATCGAGCTGTGGGGGAGGGTGCTGGATTACGGCAAGAGTGAGACAACCGGCGGTGTGATCCTGGACGGTTCCCAGAATTTGTATGTCGCAGGCGACTCTTCTTATGACATCTCCGGTGGGCTTTTGACACTGAAGTACGACAGTGCAGGGAACCTTCTGTTGAAACAGCCTTTCATCGGACATGGCTATTACAGTGCCAATGACATAGCACAGGCTAACGATCAGAGCATATACATAGCCGGCTACTACTTCGACATGAGCTACAACAAATGCCTCCTTATGAAATACAATCCCTCGGGAGCGCTTGCCTGGTATCGGGTCTACACCGGCGCCTCTTGCAACGGCGTGACGGCTGACAGCGCTAACAACGCGATCTTCGTAGGCTATGGCAACAACGCCGGCAATTCGGACGCTTCGATGTGGAAGGTGGACCCGAACGGTAACGTGCTCTGGAACAAGTTTTACGACCGGGGGGGGAGTGAGAACCTGTACAAGGTGGTGGTCGACGGCAGCGGGAACATCTATGCCGCCGGGACTCTCACCAGCACTACCGACAGCAACGTGGTCGATGGACTGATCCTGAAGTTCGACTCCTCCGGGAACACCCTTTGGTCAAATATCTACGATACCCCCGGCCGCAGGGAGTATTTCAACAGTGTTGCCCTGGACCCCGCCGGCAGCCCCGTCGTCATTGGCACCACCTACCAGAGCTATTGGGTCCGGGACTTCCTGCTGGGCAAGTACGACCCTGCCGGGAATCTCCTCTGGCTCAAGAACAATAATCCCACAGGGTTGACCCGTTCCGGTGGCTCGGCCCTTGCCGTCGATAGGGACGGTTACATTTTCGCCACCGGGACCGCACGCCCCGGTTCCTACTATGGCGCGGCCACCGTCAAGTACACCCCCTCAGGCGATGTCATCTGGTCCAAGGTCACCCAAAACGGGACCGGGGCCGGCGGCGCCGGCATTGCGGTCGACGGCGTCGGGAACGTCTACGTCGGTGGATTTACCTCCAACGCCACGAGCGACATCTTCACCCTCAAGTACTTCGACCCGCCGTTGATCATCACTTCCGCGCTCCCGACAGCATACACCGGTGAGCCCTACAGCCAGTCCCTGACCGGCACCGGCGGCAGGGCACCCTATAGCTGGACCCTGACCTCCGGGGCGCTCCCCTCCGGACTCACCCTCGGCTCCTCCGGCCTCGTCTCCGGGACCGCGACCACCACCTGTACCTCGACCTTCACCGTGCAGTTCACCGATGCGGATGGCAACATCGCCTCCAAGGTCGTCACCCTGGCGGTCACCGTTCCGCCCCTGGTCCTCCTCACCGACGATTTCCTCCCGGGAATCACCGGAGCGTCCTACAGCCAGACAGTCACGGCCAAAGGGGGGGTACCTGCCTACACTTGGAGCCTGCTCTCCGGTATCCTGCCGGGTGGCCTCGCTCTTGCCGGCTCGACCGGCGTCATCAGCGGCACACCCAACCGTTCCGGCGTCTACTCGTTCACCGCGAGGGTGACCGACACCCAGGCGAAGACCGCCGATAAGCCGCTCTCGATTACCGTCTCCGACACCGCGTGCAGCAGCGATCCCGTCCGGATCTCCGGCGCCGTTCCGACCTTCTATCCCGACTTCCTTTCCGCCTATCTGTCCGCCGTCGACCAGGACCTGATCCAGTTCCAGGCTCTCGACTTCAGCAGCGAGTTCTACCTGGACAGGAACATCAGGGTGAAACTTCAGGGCGGCCACGACTGCGGCTTCACTTCAGCCCCCGGCTCCACCGGCGTGCTCGGGAAGCTGCGGGTGAAAAACGGGACCGCGAGCATAGACAGGCTCGTCTTCAGGTAATGATTCACGACACACCCCTCGACAGGCCCCCGCGGGAATGACGGGGGGGTGCTCCTCTCCCTCCCGGGAGGGAGAGGGAGCAGTCATTCTTTTCAGCCACTCGTGCTGACCCTGTCCCCCCGCGTTAAGCGCCTCGGCAAGTCCCTCTACGTCCCCCCCTTTTGCGAAGGGGGGACAGGGGGGATTTGCCTTTGCACCTGCCTTTATCCTTGTGAGCCCATACGATCCCTGCTCCAAATTAGACAGTACCGCACCAAAATCATCCCCTGCGAAAAAATCACCATTCAGCTCTTTCCTCGTAATTTCGACAACTTTCCAGCAGATGGAAGAAATGACTGTCGCATTTTTTGCACCCCTCCGCTTTCATTCTGAGGTCCCTTTCATTTGTTAATTCATCGATAAAACAGGTCCTTCCGCGATGGCTGCAGCGCTGGCACGGTTCCTGCCTTATGGTCTCCCATTACTCCTCATCTTCCCTAATCCCTGCTGGACGGAGGTAGACCAATGAGATGTCCAAAATGCAAAGGCAAAATGTTCGCCGACAAATACTACGACTTCGTGCGGTCGTTCCAGGCCTGGAAGTGCATCTGCTGCGGCGAGATGATCGATCCCACCATCCTGGCCAACAGAATGAGAAAATTCTCCCACCCTGTCTGCTAAAGGTGACATCGTCTGGCCCCCGCGCCGCTCCCGATCTTGGCTGCGACTTTCCGGGACGAGAGCTCCCGGGGGAGCCAGGCGATGAGGTCCCATCCCAAAACTGGTGGAAGGCTATAGGAGCTGACGATGGATTGTCACGAGATTTTGGACGAGCACGACTCCTTCTTCCTGGATGACGTGACCGAGGTGGAGCAGCTGGAGATGGCCGAGGTCGAGGAGCCGGTGGAGCAGGCCGAGGTCGAGGTCGAGGAGGAAGAGAAGTCGGCGGTCCACGAGCACTCCGACGACGCGATCAAGCTTTACCTGCGCGAGATCCAGAAAACCAAGCTCCTGACCGCCGAAAAGGAGCGGGAGCTTGCGGCCAGGATCGACCTCGGCGACAAGGCGGCGCGGGACCGGATGATCGTCTCGAACCTGCGGCTGGTGGTGAAGATAGCCAAGCGCTACATGAACCGGGGCCTCCCCTTTCTCGACCTGATCGAGGAGGGGAACCTGGGGCTGATCAAGGCGGTGGAGCGCTTCAAGCTTTCCAAGGAGTGCCGCTTCTCCACCTACGCCACCTGGTGGATCAGGCAGTCGATCGAGCGGGCCCTCGTGAACCAGTCGCGGGTGATCAGGCTGCCGGTGCACGTCTCCGACGACATCAACCGGATGCTGCGGGTGAGCCGCGAACTGCTCCACAGGATGAATCGCGAGCCGACGGTTAAGGAGCTTTCCGATGCCCTCGAGGTCGATGTCGCCCAGGTGCGCAGGCTGATGGTGCTCCTCAAGAAGACCTTCTCCATCGAACGCCAGCTGGGGGAGGGTAACGACTATTCCCTCATGGATACCATCGAGGACACCTCGGCTGTTTCTCCCGCCACCCACCTCGAGGACCTCAACCGCTACGAGCTGGTCTCCCAGGGCTTTGACATCCTCACCGAGACGGAAAAGAAGGTCCTGACCCTGCGCTTCGGCCTCCACGACGGCGAGCCCCAGACCCTGGACATCATCGGGCGCAGCTTCGGCGTCACCCGGGAGAGGATCCGCCAGATCGAGTCCAAGGCCCTTGAGAAGCTGAGAATGCAGATTGACGCGCCGGAAACGGCGCGGCAGCAGCGGGCGGTTTGAGCAGGGGCCGAGCACGTAAGACGGGGCGGCATGACCATCTGCCAGGATTGAGCCGGCTTCATGTGTTTCCACTTTTCCTGCCGGGGTTAATGTGATACTCAATGGACTCCAGCTATCTCATATCGCGGGAAAAACCATGAACGATGAACAAGAAGGCCCAGACGGCCTGATGCTCACTCCGGCGGAAGAGTTGCGGAGCACCCGGGCCGAGCTGGAGGCTGTCAAACGGGAACTCGATGCTTCCCGATCCGCGCTTCTTTCGACCAACCAGGAGCTGAAGTCTGCCCAGGAGCAGTGGGAGCAGACCTTCGACAGCGTCCCCGACCTGATCGCCATCCTCGACGACCGGCACCGCATAGTCCGGGCCAACCGGGCCATGACGGAGCGGCTGGGGCTCTCCCCGGAGGAGTGCCAGGACCGCTTCTGCTACCACTGCGTCCATGGGAGCGACTCCCCCCCAGACTCCTGCCCTCACGTGCGCACCATGCAGGATGGCGGCTTACACGCCGCGGAGATCCACGATCAGCACCTGGACGGCGACTTCCTGGTCACCACCTCCCCGGTTCTGGACCGGAGCGGGCGGAGGATCGGCTCGGTCCACGTGGCGCGCGATATCAGCGAGCGCAGGAGGGCCGAGGAGTCCCTCAGGAAGAGCAAGGAGCAGGTGGAAAAGCACCTGGCGCAGCTGCAGGCTATCCTCGACCATCTCAACGACGGCGTGGTGATCGCCGACCCGCAGGGGAACCTTCTGCACTGGAACCCCGCAGCCCTCGCCATGAACGGTTTTGGCGACCTCGACCAGGTCCGGCGCTCACTGCAGGAGTTCGACGTCCTGTTCGAGCTTTCGACCGGGGACGGAATACTGGCGCTGGAACAGTGGCCGATGGCTCGGATCCTGCGGGGCGAGACCCTGCGGGATTACGAGGTGAAGGTGCGCAGCCGGCTGGAGGGCTGGCAGCGTGTCTTCAGCTACGGCGGGACCCTGGTCCGCGACCGGGCCGGGGAGCCCCTTTGGGCGGTCCTCTCGGTCACCGACATCACCCAGAGAAACCGTGCCGAGGAGTCGCTCAGGCAGAGCGAGGCCCAGTTCCGGACCCTGGCCGACGCCATTCCGCAGCTCTGCTGGATCGCCGAGGCCGACGGAGCCTTGAGCTGGTACAACCGGCGCTGGTACCAGTACACCGGCACCACGGCGGAGGATATGGAGGGCTGGGGCTGGCAGTCGGTGCATGATCCCCAGGTCCTTCCCGCCGTCCTCGACCGCTGGCATGCCTCACTTTCCACCGGCACCCCCTTCGACATGACCTTCCCGCTGCGCGGCGCAGACGGGGCCTTCCGTCCCTTCCTCACCAGGGTGCTCCCGGTGCTCGACGAAAACGGACAGGTGGTGCGCTGGTTCGGCACCAACACCGATATCGCGGAAAGGAGCAAGATCGAGCAGGCCCTGCACCGCAGCAACCTGCGGCTCAACCTTTTGGCCGAGATTGCCGGCGAGCTCCTGGCCAACGAATCGCCGCAGGGAGTGGTGAACTCGATCTGCCGCAGGGTGATGGAGTTTCTGGAGTGCCAGGCCTTCTTAAACTTCCTGGTGGACGAGGAGCAGCACCGCCTGCGCCTCAACGCCTGCGCCGGGATCGATGAAGAGGAGGCGACGCGCATCGAGTGGCTGGACTACGGCGAGTCAGTCTGCGGTTGCGCGGCTCGGGACGCCTGCCGGATGGTGGCCCAGGAGGTCCAGCATTCCTCCGACGCCGCGACGGCCATGGCCAGGTCCCACGGCATCGAGGCCTATGCCTGCCATCCCCTGATCGCACAGGGGCGGGTGCTGGGCACCCTATCTTTCGGCACCCGCACCAGGACCCGCTTCACCGACGAGGAGCTGGCGCTGATGAACGGCGTGGCCGACATGGTCGCCATCGCCCTGGACAAGAAGATGGCGGAGGCGGCCCTCAGGCGGGCCCACGACGAACTGGAGCAGAGGGTGCGGGAGCGGACCGAGGAGCTGGCCACCACGGTGGAAACGCTCCTTGGCGAGATTTCCGAGCGCGAACGGGCCGAAGCCGCCCTGCGCCGCCTCAACCGCCTCCACACCGTGCTGAGCGAAACGGACCAGGCCATCGTCAGGGCCGTGGACCCGGAATCGCTTTTCCGCGACTTCTGCCGCATCGCGGTGGAAGAGGGGGGCTTCCTGCTGGCCTGGGTGGGCCTGCTGGACCAGGAGGGCGGTGAGGTCCGGGTGCAGGCGGCAAGCGGCCTGACCGCCTACCTCGAGGAGACCAGGATCTCGGCCCACGACGAAGAACCGGAGGGGTTGGGTCCTACCGGCATTTCGCTGCGCGAAGGGACCTATCACATTTGCAACGACTTCCAGCATGACGCCTGTACCAGCTGCTGGCACGAGACGGGGAGGAGCTATGGGATCCGTGCCTCCGCCTCGATTGCCCTCAAGGAGGAGGAGCGGGTCATCGGCGCCCTCACCCTCTACGCCGGCGAAAGGGATTTCTTCGACCGCCAGCATGTGGCGCTGCTGCGGCAGATGGGGGCCGATATCTCCTTCGCCCTCGACAACCTGGCGCGGGAGGCACGCCGCCGGCAGGCCGAGCAGGCGCTGCAGCAGGAGACCCTCGAGCGGCTGCAGGCGGTCGAGGCCCTGCGCGAGAAGGAGCATCTGCTGATCCAGCAGAGCCGCCAGGCGGCGATGGGGGAGATGATCGGCAACATCGCCCACCAGTGGAGACAGCCCCTGAACGCGGTCGGCCTCATGATCCAGGAGCTGTCGCTGCGCTACGAGTACGGCGACTTCAGCAGGGAATACCTCTCCGGCACGGTCGACGGCGTGATGCGGCTGGTCCAGCACATGTCCCAGACCATCGACGACTTCAGGAACTTCTTCCGCCCCGAAAAGGAGAAGATGGAGTTCCGGGCCCGCAAGGTGATAGACAAGGTCGTCTCGATGGTCGGGGCGAGCCTTGCCGCACAGAGGATCAGGTTGGAGCTCTCGGCCGCGGCCGATCCCCTGATCGACGGCTATCCCAACGAATACTCGCAGGTGATCCTCAACATTCTTCTCAACGCGCGCGACGCACTGGGCGACCGGCAGGTAAAGGAGCCGCTGATCGAGATCAGGCTCTTCGAGGAGGACGGCCGGGCGGTGGTCACCATAGGGGATAACGCGGGGGGGATCCCGGCTGCCATCCAGGACCGGATCTTCGATCCCTACTTCACCACCAAGGGGCCCGACAAGGGGACCGGGATCGGCCTGTACATGTCCAAGGTCATCATCGAGAAAAACATGAACGGCAGGCTGACGGCCTGCAACAACGAGAAGGGCGCACTCTTCACCATAGAGGTCTGAGATGATGCAGGGAGGCAACAGGAGCGACAGCTCCTTTCACGAGGCGGGGGGCGGGAACCCGGGGATGGAGAGGACGGGATTGCGGCTGGTCGCGGAGAGCGGCACGGTCAAGAGCGAGGAGATCTTCACTCTTCTTTATGTGGAAGACGACGAGATGACCAGGAAGACGGTCTGCCGCATGCTCGACAGGCGCTTTCCTGGGCTCTCCATAGAGAGCGCCGCCGACGGTGCTGCCGGACTAGACCTCTACACCAAGCTTCGGCCGGACCTGGTGATCACCGACATCAACCTCCCCCTGATGAACGGGATTGAGATGACCAGGCGGATCATGGAGCACGACGGCAGCGCCCGGATCATCGTCACCAGCGCCCACTCCGACCAGGACTACCTCATGGAATCGATCGAGATCGGCGTCAGCCGCTATCTCATGAAGCCCATCGACAGCGGGAGACTCTTCGCCGCCGTGGACGAGTCCCTGCAGGGGGTGAGGCTGGAGAGGGAGCGGGAGAGATGCGCGCGGGAGATCGAGCTTTTGAACCAGAGCCTGGAGGCGCGGGCCCGGGAACTGGAGATGGCCAACCGTGAACTCGAGGCCTACGGCTACACGGTTTCCCACGACCTGCGCAACCCGCTCACCAAGATCAGCGGCTACTGCCAGGTCGTCATGGAACTCTACCGGGAAAAGCTGGACCCGCGGTGCAGCGAGTTCATCGAGATCATCAACCGGGAAACGGAGTCCATGACCAACCTGGTCAACACGCTCCTCGACTTTTCCCGTTTCGGCCGCACCGAGCCCGGCCGCGGCCCCGCCGACCTCAGCAAGATGGCGTCGTCCATGGCGGCGGAGCTGAGCCTGCGGGAGCCTGCTCGACAGGTGAAGTTCGAGATAGCGCGGGAGATATCGGCGGACGGAGACCCGGAGCTGTTGAAGGTGGTCCTGGAGAACCTCCTTTCCAATGCCTGGAAATATACCGGCAATAATTCCGAGGCCTTGATAGAATTTGGGGTTGACGGGGACGGCAGGGACGGTGCATATTTCGTCCGGGACAACGGCGCGGGTTTCGACATGGCTGAGGCCCACCTCCTTTTCAATCCCTTCCAGCGGCTGGATAATGCGACCGGGTACAGCGGTCTCGGCATCGGCCTTGCGACGGTGCGGCGCATAGTGGAGCGGCACGGCGGGATGGTATGGGCGGAGGGCGAGCCGGGAAAAGGAGCGACTTTCCGCTTCACCATCCCCCGGAGTTGACCATGGGGCTGGCGGGCAAGCCTCTCCTCCGCCGGCCCCGCGGGAAATCGACGGAAGGAGCGAGAGGGTGATACGCGAAAACAAGCACCTGCAACGTATACTGCTGGTCGACGACGAAGCGCAGATCCTGGCCAGTTGCAAAGGCTGCCTCAACGCAAGCGGATACCAGGATGTCCTGACCGAAAGCGATAGCCTCAAGGTGATGGACCTCCTGGCGAGCGAGGAAGTGGCCGTCATCGTGCTGGACCTGCGCATGCCCCACCCGACCGGCCTCGAACTCCTCCCCCAGATCATCTCCCGCCACCCGCAGATTCCCGTGATACTGGCCACCGCCAATAACGATGTCGAGCTGGTCGTCAACTGCATCAAGGAAGGGGCCTTCGATTACCTGGTCAAGCCGATCGAGGTGAAGCGACTGGTGACCGCGGTGAAGAAGGCGCTGGAGATGCGCTCCCTTTCCAGCGAACTCTCCGTCCTCAAGCACTACCTCTTCACCGACCGGCTGGACCACCCCGAGGCCTTCCAGAGCATCGTGACCGGCAACAAGGGGATGCGCGCCATCTTCCAGTACCTGGAGGTGATCGCCGGGACCAGGCAGCCGGTGACGATCACCGGCGAGACGGGGACCGGGAAGGAACTGGTGGCCCGCGCCATCCACAACATGAGCGGCTGCACCGGGGAATATGTCGCGCTCAACGTGGCCGGGCTCGACGACAACATGTTCTCCGACACCCTCTTCGGCCACCGCAAGGGAGCCTTCACCGGCGCCGACCAGCCCCGCGACGGCCTCATCACCCGGGCGGCGGGAGGGACCCTCTTTCTGGACGAGATCGGCGACCTGAACGAGATGTCGCAGATCAAGCTGCTGCGGCTGTTGCAGGAGCAGGAGTATTACCCGGCCGGCTCCGACTTCATCAAGAAGAGCGACGCCCGCATCGTGCTGGCCACCAACCGCGACCTTCTCCAGCGCATCAAGGAAGGGAAGTTCAGAAACGACCTCTACTACCGTCTCTGCGGCCACCGGGTCCATCTGCCCCCGCTCAGGGAGCGGCTGGACGACATCCCGCTGCTGCTCGATCACTTCCTGGGCATCGCCGCCGACAGGCTCAACAAGAGGAAACCGACACCCCCGCCTGAACTCGCCGTGCTCCTCGCCCTGTATCACTATCCCGGAAACGTGAGGGAACTGGAGGCCCTGGTCTTCGACGCCGTGCTCAGGCACAAGGGCGGGGTCCTTTCCATGGAGACCTTCCGGGCCGTCATCGGCGACGAGCGTCCGGCACTCGGCATTTCCGCAGCCGACGCCATGAAGGGAGACAATCCCCTCTGCGCCATTTTCGGCCACTTCCCGACCGTGGACGAGATCGAGGAGTATATGATCAGCGAGGCCATGAAGCTCTCCAGAGGGAACCAGGGGCTGGCCGCCAGCATCCTCGGCATGGGCCGCCAGACCCTCAACAAGCGGCTGAAGGTGCAGGGGGGGTGATTTTTGGCAAGGCTCCGATTCCACTGAAGACTTGCCAGCCTCTGCATACCGTTAGCTACATCGCCAGGAAACGGAGCAGTTCGTCGTAATAGCGCGTCGGATTCTCGAAACGGGGAATATGCCCGGCGTTTGGTATCTCGACCAGGGTGGCGTTCGGTATGGTCGCCGCTGCCGAGCGGCCAAGCTCCGGATAGTTCCCTGCCAGTGGCAGGAGTTCCTTCTTCATCCGCGCCTTGCCGACCACCGTGCGGTCCGCCTGTCCGATGATCAGCAGGGTTCTCGCCATGATGTACTGTAGTTCGTGGCATACCGGCTGCTCGTAAATCATCTGGTAGGTAAGCGCCGACGACAGAGCCTGGCGCGGATACTCGCCGCTAAGCCGCATCCGGATCGGCACCATGGCGTACTCCTCGTACTCCGGCTTCCAGGTCACGAAGTAGCTCCGGATATACCTGTCGATATTCTCCGGAGTGGCCTTCAACTCGTTCTGATAGGCCTCCTCCAGGGAGACGTAAGGAACGAGGTCCCGGTAATCCTCCAGTCCGATCGGATTTTCCAGCACCAGGGCGGTCACTGTCTCCGGGTAGAGAAGCGCAAAGCGTGCCGCGACCATGCCCCCCATCGAGTGCCCCACGACGGCGGCCTGCTTGATGCCGAGGTGGTCGAGCAGCTTCTTGGTATTGGCTGCGAAGAGATGGAAGCTGTAGTGGATGTTGGGGCGGGCGGACTTGCCGAAGCCGATCTGGTCAGGCACCACCACGCGGTACCCCTTTTTGGCCAGGACTTCGATGGCCTCGCGCCAGTAGGCGCCGAAGAAGTTCTTCCCGTGCAGCAGGACCACACTCCTGCCGTTCGGCTGCCCCTGCGGCGGCACATCCATGTAAGCCATGCGCAGGTCCTGTCCCTCGATCGTCAGGGGGAGAAAGCTCACCGGGTACGGGTAAGGGTAACCCTCCATCGAGATGGAGAGCGGCTGCACTTTGCTTTCGGCCGCAAAGGTGGTAACTCCGCAAAGGAGGAGGGTGGCTGCTAAGAAACAGCCGCACGCGATGCCGGAGATTTTGCGGTTAATCATCATGGTTCGACTCCTTTAGTGGCACTTGGCCTTTCCCGGGGAAGTCATTGGATCCCATCCACAAGAGGTATCACAATGTGGGCGACAAGCAACCCTGTCGGGGGGCTGGATCAGCAGAGATTTTGAGAGACGGGGAAGTGTACACCGGATTGTACAAAGAAGACACGATCGAACGTATTGAGAATAATGCAGAAGAGGCTACACTATCTTCCTTAGGCAGCCGGTGCTGGAAGTGGGTAAAGTCTCGACGGCGACTGTAACGTGACAAGCCGCTAGTGAGCTGGATGACCCTTAACTCCATATGAGGCTAGTGGATATGCTACAGGACGCGTGGAATGCCGAAACGTTCGAATCAGATCTTACCGCAACATTGGTGACCACTCTTGCCGGCGGGGGCGAAGCATCGTTGACGGCGGCCCTCAACGCATGTGCGGCAGCTGGGGAGACGAGCTGCATCGGTCGGCAGATGGCCTGCACCGCCGGCTGCCCTCACTGCTGTGTGCTGAACGTGGCGGTTCTCCTTCCTGAAGCCCTGGTCATCGCGGATTGGATAAGCGAACACCTTTCGCCATCGGAGTTGAACTCCGTGCTGAAACGCCTGGCACTGCACAGGGCCTGGAACCGTTGGATGGACGATGATGAGCGGATTGCCAAACACATCACCTGCCCCATGCTCAGCGATGCGGGGGATTGCAACATCCATCCTGTACGGCCGATACAATGTCATGGGGGCTCCTCCCTCGACCGCGACAGCTGCCGGGAGGCGATGTCCCCGGGCATCACCGACGAGGTCCGGCTGGTACCGACGGACCTGCTACGTCGCGCCGCCTTCGATGCAGCGTTCTCGGCGCTGGCCCGGGCGCTTAAGTTACAGGGCCTCGACGACCGCAGCATAGACGTCGGAGTCGGCGTTATAGGCTTTTCGGAACATCCGGAATACAGGGAAATCCTGCTTAGCGGCGGGAAACTTCCGGACGAGCTCTGGCGGTGACAACTTGCAGGTGAAGGCTGCCCGCCCTGCCTCCAGTCAATTTCCTAGGTAATTTTGATGGCAACCATGGTGACATCATCGGCGCGGGGTTTGGCGCCGCTGAAGGTTGCCAGCCCTTCCAAGACCGCGTCTATGATCCCCTGCGGGTGGCGCCGATAGTTAGCGGAAACGGTGCTGCCAAGGCGTCCGGTGCCAAAGTATTCTTCCTGGGCATTTTCCGCCTCGGTAACGCCGTCTGTGTACATGAGCAGGATGTCGCCGCTATCCACCCCAATGATCTTCTCTTCGAAGTTCACCCCTGTTATTACCCCCAACAGCAGGCCATCGGCATCGAGTTCCTCCAAAACGCCATCCCTGGACCGGTACAGTAACGGTCGATTGTGGCCGGCATTGGCGTAGGCCAGCGTGCGGTTTTCCTTGTCAAAGCGCGCATAGAACATGCTGATCTGCAGTTCCGCCCGGCTAAGGTCGTCATGAAGCAGGTCGTTCACGGTTGCGAGAACCTTCCCTGGCGAACGGCCTCCACCGACCTTGGCGTGAAGAACGCTGCGTGTTCCGGTCATCAATAGGGCCGCACCGACGTTGTGACCGGTGATATCCGCGATGACCAAATCTACGAGCCCCTTCCCGGGGGTAAAGAAGTCGTAATAATCCCCTCCCACGTGGGCAGCGGGGAGGCAACAGCAAGCCATGAGCAAGCCGGGGAGTTGTGGGGGGCAGGTCGGCAGGAACGACTGCTGGATCTCCTGGGCAATCTCCAGTTCCCGATTGATCCGGGCATTTTCCAGGAGCATGCCCTGCGCCTTTTTCAGTTCGGTGATGTCGCGTCCTATCGTCGATACGGCAACGATCCTCCCTTGCCCGTCCAGGACCGGAGAAAAGGTGAGAGAGATGTAAATCCGTTCCCCGTCTTTTCTGATGCGTACGGTCTCGAAGTGTTCGATGTGCCCACCACTTACGATCCTGTCCCGAACCAGGGCCACCTCGTCCCGATGTTCAGGCGGTATCAGTAGCGTTACCGAGGTGCCGATCATTTCTTCCTCGGTGTAGCCGAATATCCTTTCAGCCCCCTTGTTCCAGCTGGTGATGGTTCCGTCCAGCGTTTTACCAATGATGGCGTCATCTGATGAATCCACGATTGCCGCCAGTCGCAGGCTTCTTTCCTCGGCCCGCTTGCGCTCGGTGATGTCCGAGTTGCTGGCTCGCGTGCCCAGGAAGCTGTCGTTGTCGTCGAAAACGGGGAGGCATACGTGCTGGAGCCAACGGATGTCTCCGTCGTGGCGGACGATGCGGTATTCCAGATCGCCAACCATCGGTTTCCGTGCGACATCGTGAAGGTGGCCGGAGAAAGGCCCCTTGTCGTCCGGGTGGATGATCCGCTGCAGCAGGCCGGGGTCGTCATGGAACTCCCCGGCCGTGTGGCCGGTGATCCGCTGGCAGGAAGGTGACGTGTACAAGAAACGCCCCTCCGGATCGAGCCAGAATTCCCAGTTGTAGGTATTGTCCGCTACGATCCGGTACTTTACCGCGGCTTTTTGCAGTTCGCGTTCCGCCCGCCGCCTGATCGCCATGGTATAGAGCAGAGACGAGATGATCAGGACAGAAACGGCCAGGGCGGCAACTGCCCCCCAGAACACCTCGCGGGTAACGTGATACACGGAGCTCGGCCGGTTGATGATGATGCTCCCCGCCGGCAGGGCGGACGTGTCGATGTGGAAACGCTGCAACTGCCGGTAATCGAACATGTAGCGGTTGGGGCTTTTCATGACGACCGGGATATTCTCGACCTTTTCCCCCCGCAGGATGCGGAGCGCCATCCGGCCGGCCGTTTCCCCCTGGTAGTAGCCGCTGGTCAGCATCCCTCCCAATAACCCGTAGCCGAGATAGTAATCCCAGACCCCGTAGATGGGAACCGGGCAATGCTCGGCGATCAGGGAGATCGCTTCGTCGTAGTCAAAAAAGTTGTCCGCCTTGTCCCTGAAGAAGAGGCCAAAGAAGACCAGGCTGTCCGGCCCCAACTGCTGCACCGCCTTCAGAATTTCCGGCATCTCGAGCTCTTCCAGAAACTGAAAGCGGACCTTCCCTTGATAGGCAGGGATCAGGCGTTCTACCTCCTTGTGCACGATGCGGCCGGTGGTCGTAGTGTCGTTGATCACGACGATCCGGCGGGTAGCGGGATGGAGCCGCAGGGCCAGGTCGAGGGTGGCCTTGATATCGGCTGCCTCGTTGACGCCGGTGAAGAGCGTCTGCCCCTCCAACTGGGATGGCTCGAAATAGTTCACGCCGCAGAAGACCACCGGCGTGAGGGGGAAGAGGGTGTCCCGGTACTTCTTGAGAAAGTCGAAGGCATCGTTGTCCGTTGCGATGATGACGTCGAACCCCAAGGTGAGGTACTTGTGTTTGTAGGTCTCGTGGAGGATCTCGAAATAGGCGGGATCGGAGACACGCTTGGTGTCCATGTATTCATAGCGGACCTGGACGGACTTGCCCTCATCCCGCAGCGCCGCCATGATGCCCTGCGTCATGTCATCCGTCCATTTGAATCCCATGTGATAGGAATGCAGGACGAGAACCTGCTTCGCGGACGCCCCCTGGCTTGACAACGGCGTGAATACCGTGCCGGCAAGGAAAACTGCGACGAACGTCAGAAGCATTCTCAACTTCCGGGCCAGGCAGGTGCCCCATTGGTCCGACATGTCGCCGCCCCCTTTCACACAGCCAGAATCACGAGAAAGTATACTGGATTTTGCGGTTGCCACCGGCAATGGGGGGGACTGAGTCAACCATTTAATGTGGGTCCTGTACTTATCACCTTTCAGTCAAGGTCCATTTTCGTCCCAATTCATCAATGCCCGACTTTCTCAGCTCCTCCGGCGTCATGACGATCTTAAATTCAACGGCAGCATTGAAGTTCAAAAACCAGGGCTCGGCTAAGCGCGGTATTTTCGAGGGTTCGTCGACATTCACCACCAATATGCAGGCGCGACAACCTTGCTCTTCGGTGAAATAGACGGCTTCCGCAGCGCACTCCTCAATGATGCGATTAACGATCTTGCTGACTGAGCCGTTCTTCACGGCGGCATTGAACTCTGTGTTCGGTATTTTCACGTTCATCAGCATGCGCATGGCGATTCCTCCTTTTCTGGTTATAGGACCATTTTGATCTTTTGGGAATGCCATGTCAAAAACCTATTTTTGTCAGTAAATGATCTCCCCCGCTTTGAAAGGGCTCAGCATTACAGGGGCAAAACGAGGTAGGGCCAGGAACGAAAAAGGGGTTACGAGTTTTTCCGTAACCCCTTTGTTGTTCTCATTTTGTCCACCCTGGTTCCCCGTACTGCCTCCACCTATTCATTGGCAATAAACAGCTCTGCCCGCTCACCGCTCTTGAATCGACTGCATAGCTAAAGGGTGGTGTCTGAAATACTTCGGGGGGACAGGGGAGAGGGCGCGGAGCCTCGGGGAGGCCCCGTGCTGGTTATTCATCGTGGATATTCTGTTTTACACGTTCCATCAGCTCCGGGGTCACTTCGCGGATGCCGTGCTGCTGGGCGTGGACTGCTGCATTCTGGAGGAGCTCTTCTTCCGTCTCTCCACGAACAATGAACTTGCAGTTACTCGACGGGTCTACTTTTGAGCATTCCAATATCTTCGACATGGTCTAACCTCCTTGTCCAATGCTCTTGCTGTGCACATTGTAACTCCCCAGCCGCGCCGATTACAACTCGTACGAAGCATGGGATCAGGGCAGCTTGCGGGCACACTGATTATAGTAGGAGGCGGTGACAGGGGGCATAAGTGGTAGGTCCTTTGCCTTCCAGGTGCTCAGTTCACTTCATAGTAGGGACGTATCGCCATCCGATAATCTTCCCGGTGACCGGTCTTTACGATGGAGCCGATTGCTTCAATGATTCTATCCGCGGAATCGTCAGCAGAGATGATTTCCAGCTTCACCTTATCAGCGACATTCGCTACGAACTTGGCACCACGAAAGATCATTACCTGCCCCTTCTGATGACAAATTATTGAGGACTCCATGAAATCGACGACACCCAAGTCATCGAGAGCGGCCCGAACTTCCTGCAGCTTCAGCTTGGTGATTACAGCTTCTATCAGCTTCATGACGTCATCCCTCCAGTGGTGAGTTAACCTTCACAGAATGTCATGTTGAGACATCCTGAGCGTTTCTCTTACATTGACCATGCCAAGGTAACATCCAGCTATTTCATCGAGATTTCTACTGTTTAGGAATTGCGGAGGTAATCAAAGCATCGAGACTGCCGGTAACTTGTGCAGGTGATCAAGGCCTGCCGGCGAAATAGTCACTTGCCCGTTTTTCGATGGAACGGGCAAGTCTCACACTGGCTAGATTTGACGGGCCTAGGTTGTTTGCGTTGTGGGGGGGATGCGGCTGCGAGGGGGCGGGCCAGAGTCGAACATTTCCTACGTTGTGCTACGTGTAGTCGGCGCTAAACTTCTTATCGTATTGACGGGCTCCGGAAGGCACAATGCTGGGGGACTAAAGACCTCATGTCGGGAGGACGCAAAAATGGCATACCTAGAGTTAAACGAAAAGGAAGCAGCTTCATTGATCGAAATACTGGAATCCTCTCTTTCGGATTTGAAAACAGAGAGAGTGAGAACGGACAACCGGGCATTGCACGCGAGCTTCCTGGACCGCGAGAATTTTGTGGCAGACGTCATAAGAAGACTGGAAGGAAAGAAATGAGGTGAGTCATCGTACAAAAAAGGGGTCGGCCGCATCGGCTAACCCCTTTTTTGTCATGGATGCCCAGCCTGGAAGGAGGTGTCGTATGCCAACAAAACCTTCAGTCTTTGGCCTGCTTGTATTTGCCCTCACCTTGACCACGTCCCCGGCACACGCGCTGATCGGCCTTAATCAATGCGGCGTGGGAACCAAGCCGCCGGCTGGGATACACTGCGGACACGACGAACTGCTGCTCGGTTACCGTAGCGCCAGCGGGGCGTGCATGTGGGTCTGCTGTCCCCCGAACAGTGACGGGAAGACCTACGACTGTTCGGCGGAACCCACCCCTTCTGACTACAAAATAGACCTCCGGAATGTCCAGGCCAAGCCATGGAAAGGCGTTTTCACTCCCGGTCCCGCATTCGAAAGGCCTGATTCAAGCATTCCTGGGGAGTAGGATGCACAATCCTCGCCTGACGAAAGTGACGGGAGGGGTCAGCAAACGATATGGGAGAGGAGGACGACTATGGCAAAAGCATATCTGCAGATAACCTTACGCATCGAGATGCAGCATCGGGATGCCGCGGCTCAGGTTTACCGTACTTACAGGGATACCTTCCTGAATACCATTCCCGGTGCAGTGTCCAAAGAGCTTCTGGTGCGGGATGAGGATGTTCAGGTCCTGCATGGGTTCGAAAAAGCGGAGCAGGCCCGAGAGTACCTGAGCAGTTCCCTGTTTAAAAATGACGTGGTGACTGCCTTGAAGCCCTGCCTCGCAGCGGAGCCGGAGATCAGGATTTACACCTGTGTGTCTTGACAGAATCTGGATGTGCCGAGGCGGTTGTTGAGAAGGCCGACGTCGGCATTGTCACTAAGAAATTCACATCTCGCGGTGTACCTTGGAGGGGAGTGTGTAAAAGACGGTACACAGTTGGTAGACGGGAATAGAAAAAGGGGTTAACCGAAATCGGTTAACCCCTTGATTTTATATGGTTGCTGGGACAGGATTTGAACCTGTGACCTTCGGGTTATGAGCGCTATTGGCCCACCTCCCCTGTTTCAAATAAATTTGGTTACTTACAGCTATATTGCGTAGTTACCTAACACAAGTCCGCTTCCCATGTCAACCATCCTTACCATGTTTCCCAAATTTTGGTGTACAGTCTCGGCGGGTGTACAAAAAACGCCGAGGCAATCCCAAAAGAATTAGGGAACCCCATGGGCAGGGAGTTCAGGCCAACCGGCGCCACTCACGCCGATGAGGGCAGAAAAATGGTCGTTGAATAAAAAATAAGTTCTAAGGTTGTGCTTGCGAAACAAAAAGAATTGGAGTATTTTTATCTAATTTTTCCTTTCATATCCAGACTAGAACAAAGCTAGTGGAAATTACCATTTAAAGCTGCCCTTACCTATTAAATATACCTCATCATTGCATTTGGTGTTAGGTATGACAAACATCGAGCCAGCATGGAGAACTTATGGAAATCCAAGAAAAGAAGATAGAATTTTTGTATAAAGCACTTGAGGATGCTCAACAAACTATTCGCTTTGTTGATACAAAGACTTCAGTAACAACATTTATTGTTGGTCTTATTGCTGCCCTTTTAAGTAGCGGTTTAACTGATTTTTCTGATTACTTTTGGAATTTTCCAGTACATTTACAGATAATATCAATTATATTGGTTATATACCTAGCATTTTTTATCATACTTACTATTCACTGTGCCATACAGGTTGTATTTCCAAAAACAAATCCTTCTGAACACGTTCTCAAAAGTAAGGCATTGAAAAATCTGTTTTACCTAAGTGAGATTTCAGAAATCAATGGTGTCGAGGTTATAAAACCTACCTATGACGACTATTTGAATAGTATCATGTCACTTAGCACAGGAGAGGAAATTATTGATGAATTAGCCTATGAGGTACAAAAGGTATCTTATATCCGTGAAAGCAAGATTGCAAAGGTTAAGGAGATGAAGAGATATCTACGAATTGCTTTAGTTGGCTTGCCATTTATTCTATTTATACATTATTGGGGACTATCAAAATACAAAACAAAATCGGTTTCTACCAAATTTCTAAATTGCTCTTGTATGCCAAGATGATTATTTTAAGCCAAGAGTTTTTAAAACTGCCACGTCTAACCATTTTAGTGTGACGTAAAACCCACGCCCAATTGGCGTGGTAATGTGGACTGGCTATGCCGGAAAATTCCGAGCATCGGTCTTAGGTTTTTAACCAGCTGTGACGAATAGGTACCGTAGAGGAGAGGTACCGTAGAGGAGAGGTACAATGCCGTTTTTATGTCTGATCAAAATAGATTTGTGTGGATCAAAGACTTTTTTGGAAAATAACAGTGGTGAAAAGGGTGTTTCCAGAGACAAATTATTTGAAAGCTTTACAAATGCCATTAGGGAAATCTTCCCACATGCAAGCAACGCATATCCAGAAGGAACTTTTTATTGCCAGGAAGGTGATGCGGTATACCTCGTTTTTGACAAAGTGACAGTAGCGCTCAGAAGCACAATAGAATTTATGAAATTTTGGTATGGTAACATTGATGTATATCCTGATTGCAGAGCCGTCCTCGATTATGGCTATTTTTCGGTCACAGGATCCAGTAATATCCAAATACTAGGAGAGATTTTTGAAAATATTTCTGTAATTGAAAAGCAATTCCAAAAAGGTCAGATTGGAGTCACCTCAGATGTAACAAATAAATGTGATACAACTTTAGTACAATATATAAGACCCATTCTTATAGATGTGACCCCTAAAAGAAAAGTTGAAACTTATCTGGTAAATTATGAAAATCCTCGAATAATAGACCATTCATATTTGGCTCATGCACTATTCATTGCTGACCCAATAAGTGACAACGTAAGAGAACGCACGATTGAAACACTAATTCTTGAACTTCTTGCTTCTATTGAAAATTTAGATCTGGAAAAGATAAGTCTTTGTTTTGCTGAACGCTCCTTTCCATACCCAGGTAATTATGAAATAGGAAAAATAATTACTAATTCCCAATATATTGAGGAAGATGAAACCGGTTGCATAATTTACAAATCAGGAGTCAAATCACGAATCGAAGGTTTAAAGGTCTCGTTCGCCCGTTCAAAAGAGTATGCGATTTCGACAATTGCTGAAACCTTTGCCGAGAAAATTGGTATTAAAAAAGAAATTATTGACAAGAAACTCTCTATTGAGCATCTAGTTGAAGAATACCTATGCGCGGTATTTCTTGAAATTAGAATGATGGCAAATTACTTTCGATCGACAGGCACACTATTTGAGCGTTTAAGAGATTCTAAAGATTTTGATTATGTTTTTTTCAAGTTTATTCGTCTGGTTATACCAGATCGTCATGAAGAGATGGCCTACTTGAAAAGAATTTTTTTAGAATCCATAGCTAAATTAGCAAACGAAAATAATGAATATCTTGCTTCAATCTTTCATAACGTACTTATGTTATACTACTTAAACCGCAACAATGAATTATCAAAAGGGCAATTGTCAATAATTCAAGATAAAAAAATCTATTTAGATGCGAATACATTCTATGCATATCTTTGTGAAAGTAGCACCTACCACGATATAATCCATTTTACTATAAACAAATTAAACAGTTTGCAAGCTACCGTAATACTGCTGGACCGTAGCCTCGAGGAGTACAACGAATCTTTGGAAAGTGCCTTTTACCGATATTCTACTGGCCAACTGCATCTTTATTCTAATTATACCCCATGGATCTGGAAAGAATTTTCAGCAAACCCTCACAGATACAAGAATGATTTTAGGTTTTGTGTCGCAATCCATAAAATGCCTAAAGGAAAACAGTATCATGCTGGAGATCCCCCAAGTTCGGTCGAGAAAGAACTAGCAGATATTGGCATTACTTTTGACATCATAGAGCCGTTTCTACAAAAAGAGCAAATCAAAGAATTGTATGAAGAAGTGTACGAAGCCAAGAAAAAGTTTGATCCAGACACAGGTCAATTCCGTCCGAGAGGAACAACGGAGAGATATCATAAACTTGTGTTACACGATGCAAATTGCTTAAATTCACTTCGAGATGGTGCTAGTAACCCATTTTCGGCTAAGAAATTATTTGTGACATGCGATTATAGCCTTACTAAAATTAGGAGACGGTTCCCAGGAAAATTCGAATTTCTAGTCACAGTTAAGGAATTTTACGATTTCATGCTACCGTACCTATTCATCGACAATCTGATGACGAAAGCCCCGGTGCAAATGCCCAACTTCCTTTTGGGCTCTGTTATACATTCAGAGCTCTACAAGGAAACGGATTTCAAAGAAATCGTAGGATATTACCTCAGTACAAGCATTGAAAATCGAAAAGAATTTAAAGTTTTGTCAGATGTTATTTTAGACAAGAAGTTTGCATATATCAAGGATAAGTACAAACACCTCCAGGATGACTCTGAGCAAGTCGACTATGAGGGATTTTATGATGAAGCTACAGCCCTTTATTTCAAGTATGATAAGGCAATACGAGAATCAATAGCTACTACGATAGCGAACGAGGAAATCACGACACGTGAACAGCAATTAAGGGATGCAGCTTTAGTGATAAAAAAAAGAGAAGATGAAATATCAGCACTAAAAGTTGAGCTTGAAAGGTTTCAATCCAAAGTGAAAAAGCGAGGGAAATACGAAAAGATGATGAAAAATCAAAAAAGAAAGTGAAATCACAAGACTCGATTATCGTCAATTATTTGGCGAGAATACTTCTACAAAGTTCCCTTTCTTCATCATCAAGATAATCAGGGAAATTATGTAGAAATTCATCCGCGATATCCCTTGCAAAAATTTTTTCGGCTGATTCTGCTTTACTTTGAGCAATTTCCCAACAGGTTTTTATCAATTTAATTTTGGCATGTATAAAGTAAGGATGCGCGTGGAGGATCTCTTTCAAATATCTCGCACATTGCGTTAACTTGCCTTTTTCTAGGCATTCCATGGCCCTTCGATAAAGCAAAATGGGGTCATCCTCCACTGGATTCCCCCAGGCAATATCTGATAGCATTTCAGAGTATTTAGCTCTCATTGACCCGGTCAAGGCCTCCTTGAATCTGGAATCAAGGATAGACACTGCAAGCCCCTTCTGCCACGGGTGCCGCAGCATTGATTGCTGATTCGCACCCTTTGTCGCATAAGCTTCAATGTACTTTTCCTTATCAGACCATAGAGGGCTGAAGGGAGTTTTATCGAGATAGGCACTCATGACCTCATAAGCGTCTTCGTTATCGTGTATGTTCTTCAGTGAAACATTATGCTTTTGATAAGCTATTGGATGCCCGTCCAACAAGGCTACAGCATCTTTTGACAAGAAAATATTAGAGAATTTGCCAACTCGCGAACAGGACTCTAGTCGTTTGGCATAATTTATTTCGTACCCCATGATATCTGTTATAACAGATTGATATCTTCCTGCAGATTCATTTAGAACAGACCCAGCAACTGTAGCCACTTCTCCATAGTGAATCCCCACACCGATCTGCATAGCCCTTGTGGCTGTTCCTGAAGGGTTTAGTCCACCATGAATCTCAAGAATTGCTTTTAATTCTAAAGAGAATTGCACCGCATTATAAACGAGCTCTGAATAGGCTGACAAATCTTCAGGAACAAAAAAAACTACACCCTCATCCCCCCTAGCCTCAACTCGTTTAAAGGCAATTGTTCTATCACCCACATCTGGAAAGAAAAGGTTACCTAACTCAAGAAACTTTTTCTTGAATTCAAGGAGTTGCTTACCGTATTCGAGGACACCTAATACAGAGCTGTATTTTGAAGAATCGATAACATCCGCAAAAAGTATAAGTGCCTTTTCCTTTGAGCTGATATCAAGTTTGCCAGCATTCATCACCTTCTCCGGGTTTTCCTTCTTAAGTCGTCGCCCAAGGCTCCAAGGTACTTTGTAGTATCGTTAAATTTCCGACCTAAAAGGTTAACCAGATAATCTTTCATTTCCATTTTAGATCCTGATAAAGCGTCTGCAACTTCTATTGCCACATAAATATCAAGAAAGGAAATTGAGTACTTCATCAGTTGTTGGTTAAATGGATTTATCTGAATCAGACTATTTTCTGTATCAACCGAAATGCCTGTGCTTTCATTTTTTCCAGCAACAAAATGCATTTCAAACGTCTTTCCCAAAAAAATAACTTTTTTGGATTCAAATATTTTAGGCGAAATTTCAACTACTATTCTTTGATTATCTGAGTCCCATTTCTTGACGTAACCGTCAGGAATACCAGCAGAGATTTGAACTAAGCCTTCTTTATCATCAGCAAGAGTGATACTTCCTGCTCCTTCGTTAACAAGCTCTGATATCTTGTTATATTGGTCCAATTGACCCGTAGTACGCTCTCCAAATTTCTTCAACAGACTGTCTATATCACTAACGGCCCTGACTGCTCCCATTTGCTTTAGTGTTTCTTCCGCTCGCTCAAAAGGGCCTTTTTGTGTTGAAATTTCAAGAAAAGGAGAAACAATAGTCTTTACAATTTTGTTGCTTGCTGTCCATGCCTTTCTCAACTCGGCATTGAGCGGTTCTGTTATTTTTGAAATTTCGTCTTTAAACTGAATAAAGCCTTGAGCATCCCATACATAGTCATCTCTGGCTACAACAAGGAAGTCATTCATGTTTTTGTGAAAGATCTCACCGAAAATCCAGTTTTTTAGCGGCTCATGAATTATTTTCTTTCTGGAGCCAGGCTGTTCCAGGAAATCAGCTGGCTTGACCAGAAAGTTACGATTTCTAACCCAAAATCCTGTTTCAGTACTGTCTTTTCCTGTGTCTTCCAAATCCTCTGTTGTTTTTAAAATGTAGATCGCAAAATTACTTTTTTCCTCAACAATAATTTCTATTTCGTGGTATCTTAAATTTCTCTTTAATTGCGGAAAATACTTCCAAAGTTGCTCTATTACAATTTCATTTTCGACACCATAAAAAACATCAACAGTCGGACAATAACCAGGATCATTCAAAATTTCGATAATTTTTTCCTTAGCATCTAAATCAGTCATTTTTACAAAAAATTCTTCATTTTCTCTTACTTTCAACGGTAATAATTTCTGCAACTCCGAGCGAAACGCTATTGAGGCAATATCATCAATTATCTTCGGAGAGATTCCTTCGATAATAATCTCCGTAAATGTACTAGGGAAATAGCCGAAAGTGCTTTCTATGTAGCTGGATTTCAATATTGAATTATCTTCTCGCGAGGTAACTTCAGGGGACCAAGGTTCAATGCAAGTTTCTAGGAAGCTCACATCCTCGTTTTCATGTTTATGATCAAATATTTTTTCAACGTTTATTGACAATGCACTCAATTTTACTGCGCCAGTTATTTTACTATAAATAGTGGCCTTTTTCCCAAGTTGAATAATAGACATCAAGCCTAAACCAAAATATGACAGAGAAGAAGGATTAGGCTTGTCAAGGCCATACCCTAAGTTAGCAAAAATCTGCTTGAATTTCTCCGCACTGATTCCGGTTCCATCATCAAAAAGCGAAATAGTAGCACTTGGGCGGTCAACAAAAATGAGGAACTTTCTAGCATTGTTGTCAACAGCATTTGCTACTGCTTCTCGAACTTTGCCTTGAGGACTTGCATAAATAGAGTTTGCAATTGTATGAAGAATACCCATCTTCATTTTGACAGGTATTGCATTTTCATTAGGCATTATAACCCTCCTCAATTGGCAGGCTTGCGCTTGATCTCTTTATCATATTCATAAACTTGGTAGAGTTTAGATTTAAATTCATCAGGATTTCTACCATAAATTGAAAGAAACGACTCCCTCTTCTCAGTTATCATTCCCCGTCTATAATAAAATAATAATGTTAATTTAAGTGCGCGCAAAAGGTATTTATTCCAATATTTACCGGGAATCACTCGCTGGGAAGAAGTTGGTTCCCTATACCCCATAGGAAAAACCAACACCTTGTTACGGTTTAAAACGTCTATTTTGTAATAAAATTCATCTGGCGTATCGTTGAAATTATACAAAACGTAAACTGAAATTTCTTTATTTGAATATTTTTTGGCTATTTCAATTGCTTTAAGAATAGATGCCTCGTACTTTATATCGTCAAAAGCAAATCTAATAGGGTCTATATTGATTTTACTCAGCATCTGTGCGACTGATTCATCATAAAGCCTTGCATCAAGCCCCTGATTGAAATCAATTTTTTTGTTAATCTCAACGAGTCGTTGTATATCAAATTCGAAATTCGGAGAGGCAAGCCAGTTGTTATCCCAAAAAGTAATTTGAGGAAGTTTCAGATCTATATCCCTCTCCCACTCATTTTTCACAAGAAATTGAGGCTCAAGTTTATTAACGTTGCAAAATTGGCATTTGCGAATGCAGCCCCTTGTAGTATAGCTAATTGAGGTTTTATTTTTTCGCCCAAATGTTAAAGAATAATCTGGTGAATATGATTCTGCCGGTTCCAACAAACCTTGATGAGGCATAATTCCGGTCGCACTCATTATTTCCTCAGGCAATAATGACGCGGCTATACCACCAACACAGATTTCAGCATCAGGAAATTGCCGTCTATAATAATGAATCGAGTTGATGACCTTGGGCAAATCCCACGTAAACAACGATGTTATAAACACTTTTTCTGGCTTACTTAGCCCATGTGGAATCTCATTCCCAACTTGAGAAAACACAGAGCATCCGGGGGTCGAGTCTTTGAGCATGGAAGATATTTTCATCAAACCAAGTGGCGGATATGGTGTTTTTGCTACCGGCTCTACGAGCAAGAATTGATTCTTTGAGTTCATTTTGTCGCGCCTACAGATAATCTATTAAAAAACAAGAAAAAAGGTCATTCAAGGGGTTGAATGACCTTTCTATGAGGAGCCCATTTGCCATCAGTCCCTCCTACGGCAGGCCTGAGATCTCATACACCACTCCCCGCGTAATGTCAAGATTATTATGTTTTTCCACTACTTTGGCATTCACTGCTGGGGGGCATTCCGGGGACACAATACCGATAGTCCTTGATACATTAAATCCGCCTTATATCATTGCCGCATGGCGCGAATTGCTCGGGGCAACCCGATGGGCAACCCGATGGGCAACCCGATGGGGCAACCCGATGGGGCAACCCGATGGGGTCGACATTTGGGGCAACCCGATGGGGTCAGGTTCGACATTTGGACATCTCGCGGTACCCTTCCCTTATGCCTCGTAAACCACGCCTCCATTACCCGGGCGCCGTCTATCATGTTATCCTTCGCGGTAATGCCGGCCAGCCTGTCTTCTTCAAAAAACGCGACCGCTTCAAGTTCTACATTTTCCTACAGGAGTCGGTCCAACGATTCAACTACCGCATTCATGGCTTCTGTTTGATGACAAACCATATTCACCTCATCATGCAGGTGAACAAGGATCCCCTCTCGGTCATCATGCAAAACCTGGCGCTTCGTTACACCAAATGGATCAACTTCTCCCAGAGTCGTACCGGCCACATCTTCCAGGGACGTTATAAGGCAATACTGCTGGATGCTGACGAGTATCTCCTTGAACTTGTCCGTTATGTTCACCTGAACCCGGTGCGGGCGGAACTAGTGAAGGTGCCTGAAGAATATTCTTGGAGCGGCCATCATGCTTACCTTGGCGAGGAAGTCCTCCCTTGGCTTACAACGGATTGGGTGCTTTCCCTGATGGGAGAATCAGTGGAATCGAGCAGAGAAGCATACCGACAGTTCGTTTGGGAAGGCCTTGACGAGGGCAGAAGAAGCGAGTTTCATAGCGGGACATGCGAAGGACGTCTCCTCGGAGACGATAAATTCGTCGATGAAGCGTTTCAGGACTCACACCAGGAGCGGACGCCGGAGTGGACGCTTTCTATCCTGATCAGTGTCATCTGCAACCGGTACCGAATTACGGAGGAGGAGTTGCAATCACCCGGCAAAGCTAGACCTTTCAGTGAGGCAAGAGCGCTAGCTGCTGTAATGGTCATCGAGGCGCCACACCTTCACCTGACGCAGTTAAGCAAGCTGCTGAATCGCGAGGTCTCCGCATTGAGTAAGGCAGCCCAGAGAATGCTCCAGCAATCGAGAATCGATGAGACTATCGCAAGGGAAATGAACGCAGTACGTGTGGCATTGGCATCATGTCCAAATGTCGAACCTGACCCCAGGGTGGAGGACTCATAGTACACATACTGGTACATCAGACGCAAAAAAGGGATCGGCCCATTGAGGCTGATCCCTTTGATTTTCTTTGGTTGCGGGGACAGGATTTGAACCTGTGACCTTCGGGTTATGAGCCCGACGAGCTACCAGACTGCTCCACCCCGCGTCATTGAGTCCCAACTTGTACCACATGCTTTCTTGCCCAGTCAAC
>NZ_JBXKJL010000369.1:0-1927 GCF_056994735.1 Geomonas sp. | reverse complement strand
AGGAGCATTCCATTGCTGTCGGCTCACGCGGCAACCCTCGTGGTGATCGTAAGTGCCTGCCTCTCAAGATGGTTCCAGCGTCCCGCCTTGTAATACGAACGCAACAACAGAACGGCTTCCGCACTTTTCTTGTGCCAGTAGATACTCGCCCCCTTCAACCGCAAGTTCACCACCCGGCGGATCGTACTCTCGATCGCACCACTGCCGATCGGCATCTTCAACGCCTCGAGCCGCGCGTAATCCATCCGACCCTTCTCACCATTCCGCTTGAAGTACCCACGCTCCCGTTTCAACGCCTTGCTCGAGCGCGGGCCACAGAGTGCGTCGATCGCCGTTTGCACCTCGACGAGCTTTCCCTTCAGAAGACGTCGCCGTTGGCGACGAATCCACGTCTGACGCTCCGGTCCCGTCCAGCGTCCCTGCAAGGCCGCGATCTTGCCCAGGTGCTCCACCGCATGATAGAAGTCCACCAACTCGTCGAGCTGTTCCGGTTTGATCCCCAAGCGACGCAACAGGGCCCCGACGCGATTCCAGATCCAACGCGCCCCGTCGGCCACGAACAGGATCTTGTCCGCCGTGGCGATGGCTAACTCACGTAAATAGAATTCCATCAACTTGAAGATCGCATCCGGCCCACCCAGGGTCCCGTCGATGACTGACGGGAAGTCCCGATCCATCTGCCCCTTCTCATCCACGACGTAGATGATCAGCAACTTCGGCTCGCGCCAATCGGTGCGATAGCGGTTGCGTCCCTTGGCGGTCTTCGGTCCGCGCTTGGTTGTGCGGATCCGAATCCGGCCCCCATCAGTGGAGAGGATCACACGGCGGCCCGCGACGGATTCTCCCCAGTCCATGCCCCCGAGACGCTGCGCGGCACGGGCACGCGTGGCGAAGCGGTAGGCGATCGCCCGGATGGCCTTGAGGTCCAGCGGTCGCCCACGATCCCGCAGGACCTGCTCGACCTCCTCGAAGGAACTCAGCATCGCCACCAACTTGCTGGTCTCCGAGGCGACGGCTGCCGTACAGCGGTCGTGCACTCCCCAGAGCAGGAGCATCGGGTACATCCCTTTGCCTGGCTTGTCACGATGGCAGTTACGGCTGAAATAGGTCGCGCGGATCGTCACCGGTCCGCAGGCCGTCCGCAGTGTGACGTCGCGTGGCCCTTGATCCTTGAGTGTGTGGCCTGCCCCTTGAGCCAAGGAGCGAGCCTGAAGCCGGTTCTCCGGGTCGCCGAGAGCTGCTTGCATGACCTCGGCCAGCAGGAGGGCGGCCAGCCGGTCGGTCAATTCCGCGATCGTCCGTTCCCACGTCGTGAGATCCTCGGGGGTGCGGATCACGGGTGCGTCGCAGCGCCGGGCTTCGATCTGCTGTTGGACGTCTCGAATCTCGGCCCCGATCTCCGCGCGCCGATCGCGCGGTTGCTGAGGGACTTCCGCTGGTTTGGGCCTCCGCCTGGGTTTGTGCTTCGCCATGGTCGTTCCCCTTGTCGCAAATGTGTCGGGAAACGACGATTATCGTCGAGCAGTTGTGAGCAGAGGAATCCCGCTCCAAGGGACCGGCGCTTTCGGAATGCTCCTTACGTGAGCTTGTGGATAGAAAGCTATCCGAGAAATATCTCCAGTGGTCCCTGAAGGGCTTGTGATACCGGAGCGGGGGCGCGTGGGTCCGGTTACTTCGCGGACCGTTCCTCACACGCTTTCCGGCGATATTCGCAGCCACCGTAGGAAGCAGCTTGGTGCGGGAGACGCTACGCGAGAGGGGGCGAGCCAGTGGCTCCGGGAGCAGAGGGATTTGTCGTTGTCGCCGCGTTTTCCGATGCCTGGCGAGCGGGAGCTGGCGGAGGGGACTTGACGCTGACCTGAAAGCCGGCCCCTTCGAGATAGAATTGACCACCCCCTTGGTCGCGCATGAGCCCCTGCAGGACCAC
>NZ_JBXKJL010000368.1:0-1812 GCF_056994735.1 Geomonas sp. | reverse complement strand
TCTCCAATGCCGACTTCGCCCATCACCTCGTCTTTCAGGACAACCTCTCCTTCGAGCAGATGGAGCAGGCGGTCCAGAGGGCGAACAAGGCATTCTACCTGCGGCCGGGTTACATCCTGAAGAGGCTTTTCGACGTACGCTCCCTCTGTGAGCTGAGCCAGTATGTCGGCGGCGGGATCGACGTCTTCAAGTCAGTGCTGGTTAAAGGCTGAAGTTCTGCCGTAGCTCTTCCCGTTGCGCAGCAGGACCTCGAGCTGCGCGAGGAACTCCTTCGCCTCCGGGTGAGCGGGGGATATCGCGAGGGTGGTCCTGAATTCCCTGGCCGCCTCTTCGTACCGGCCGACCACAACAAACGCCCTCCCCAGGTTGAAGTGTGCGTCCAGGTACCGTGGGTAGAGCCTCGCGGCCTCCTCGAATTCTGTGATCGCATCGCCGTAGCGCCGCTGATTGCCGTAGTAAGTCCCCAGATTGTTGTAGGCACGGGCGCTCTTCGGGTTCTTGCTGATCACATCCCGCCAAATCGTCTCCCAGTTTTCCCACACTCCGTTTCTCGCATACGCAGTCCCTGCCAGGATGAGTACGGCTGCCATTAACACGCCCGCCGTGAGGTTCGCCGCCGCTAGGTTCCTCACCCTGGTCTTTGCCAGGATGGCCGAGGCGAGTGCGGCCGCGGCGAGGAAGAACCCGACCGAAGGGAGGTAGAGCCGGTGTTCGAAGATGATATCGGTGATGGGAATGATGCTCGATTCCACTGACAGCGTGATGAAAAACCAGAAGATGCCGAAGGCGGTCAGCCGGGAGGTGCAAATGGTTATCGATGAACGGGCCGGCCCGGTCCCGGAATCCCCGGGAACCTTGCTGGTGTTGCCGGTGGAGCTGGTGTCCCGGTTCTTCTTGCTCGAAAGGTGAAAGAGGTAGAGTGCCGCCGCGACGAGGGTGAGCAGGATCGTCAGGGAGCAGAGGGCGCGCGGCGCCAAGATGGTGCGGTTTATCGGATAGGCGTAGTCGAGGTTCTGGTCGATGGGGAGTACCAGCAGGCGCAGATAGGTGACGATGACGCTGAACTGGGTGCAGAGATATTCCCAGCGGGAAAGGGTCGGTTCGGCCACGGTGGCTGAGCTGACGTCGGTGAGAAGTTGATCTACCGGTTTCAGCACGTTTATCATGCTGAGCGGGATGATGACCGCGGTCATAAGGAGCGGTGCCAGCAAGGCGAGTCGCCGGCGGTTCGGCCGGCCGAAAAAGCACCACTCGTAGAGGAGTGCCACAAAGGGGAGGGTGAAAGCGATCTCCTTCGTCTTCATGGCCAGCACAGCCGAGAGGAGCGACAGGAGCCAGAAAGGGAGGAGCGAACGGGAAGCGAAGTCTGCACCGCGTGCGCTGGAGAGTCGCCACTTGACGTAGGAGACCAGGGCGCCGAGGTAGAAGAGGGTAGCCAGCGAGGTGAGTCGCTGGACAACATAGGTCACGGCCTGGGTCTGGACCGGGTGGATCACGAACATCAGGGCAGCGAGGAAAGGGAGGAACCGTGACCAGCCGGAAAACGAGTGTTGAGCGGTCTCCGCACCTTGGTCTTCACCGGTGCGTTCCGCAAAAAATGTGCTCCTGAGGGTTAGCGTGACCAGGGCGTAGACCAGCAGTCCGTTGACGATGTGTATGGCCAGGTTGACCAGGTGGTAGCCGGCGACGTCGAGGCCGCCGAAGTAATAGTTGAGGGCGAAGGAGAGGTAGCCGATGCAGCGGTTGGGGCGCTCGCTGAAGCCGGTGCCGCCGGGGAGGAAGTTGGAGAGGTGCTGGATTTCGGGGTTCTCG
>NZ_JBXKJL010000367.1:0-15876 GCF_056994735.1 Geomonas sp. | reverse complement strand
CCCAACTGGAGCTGCAGCAGATCCTGAACCAGCTGGAATACGAGGAGTCGCGGCAGATGATGTCGAACGGCGGTCTGGCCCGGAACCTCACGGAGTACGAGGCGATTGCCGGGACATGGCGTTATCTGATCGAGCACCGACAGAAGGTCGCTACCATCACGGCGGCGGACGTGATGCGGGTCGCCAACAAGTATTTCACCCGCGACAACAGGAATGTCGGGTTCATAACCAAGAAACAGTAGCGCGGGATAGATTCGGATAAATTCGGATCAAAGACAACAGTCGGCAAAATCGTTGCGCTAACGACGGGAAAGGCAAATCCCCCCTGTCCCCCCTTTGACAAGGGGGGGACCTCAGGCAGCGGAACGGTCTTAAGGAGGGGCTTCCTCTGGGACGTGAGGGACAACGGATCGGCCTGAAGAAAAGACTCGGGGACATAAGTGCACCTATCGTCCGTTAAGGAAGCTCTCCTGAAGGAGACGGGGCAACTGAACTCTGTCTTCAAAGAAGAAGTTCCATATGACACATCAAGTTTCCAGCATCTCGAGAAGACGCTGACAGGGGTACTTAGAATGAATCGATATGACAACAGCAGAGGGTTACTCGGAATCAAGAATGTGCCGCGGCTGTCGTGGCTCTGCCTGCTGATGGCGCTCCTCGCCGGATGCGCCACGGCCCGGAACGCCGCAAAGGTCGATGCCGCTACCGAGGCGCAGACCACTGTCGAGCGGGGAGTGAATCCCCGCACCATGGCCTTTTCTCCGCTCAATTTTCGGCTACCGAAAAGCGAGAGGGTGCAGCTCAAGAATGGCATGATCGTCTACCTGCTGCAGGACCACGAGCTCCCGCTGGTCAGCGTTACCGCCTACCTGAACGCCGGCAGCATCTACGATCCCGCCGACAAGGTAGGCCTCGCCGCCATTACCGGCGCCACCCTCCGTAACGGAGGCACCATCAAGACCTCGCCGGGCGAGATGGATAAGGAGCTCGAATTCATGGCCTCCTCCATCGAGGCCGTCATCAACGCCGACCATGCCACGGTCTCCCTTTCCACCCTTACCAAGAACCTGGACCGCACCCTGGAACTCTTCACCCAGGTCCTTACGGAGCCGGCTTTCAACCCGGCCCGGGTGGAACTGGCCCGGAACCAGGCGATCGAGGCGATCAGGCGGCAGAACGATGACCCGAAGGCCATCGCGGGGAGAGAACTGAATAAGGCCATTTATCCGGGCCATCCGCTGGGCCAGATCCCTACGCTGTCGTCGGTGCGTGCAGTCACCCGTGAGGACCTGATCTCCTTCCACCAGCGCTACTTCTACCCGGCCAACACCGTCCTGGCTGTCTCAGGGGACTTCGATAAGGAGAAGCTTCTGGCGAGCCTGGATAAAATGCTCGCGGGGTGGCAGAACCACCAGCCTTCCTTCCCCGAGGTTCAGGTCCCCAAGGAGGACCTCCATCCGGAGGTGCTCCACGTGCAGAAGGAGGTGAACCAGTCGGTCATCCGCATGGGACACCTGGGCATCGACAAGAACAATCCCGACCTTTACGCGATCAAGGTCATGGACTATATCCTCGGTGGCGGCTTCACCTCCCGGCTGACCCAGGAGATCCGCTCAAACCAGGGGCTGGCCTACAACGTCGACAGCTACTTCGAGACCGGCCGCAGGTTCCCCGCGCCGTTCATCATCGAGACGGAGACCAAGTCGGAGACCACGGCCAGGACCATCGCGCTGGTGAAATCGATCGTGACGGGATTGACGCAGGCGGAGGTCTCGGATGTGGAGCTGAAACTGGCGAAGGACCATATCATCAACTCCTTCATCTTCAGCTTCGAGCGTAGCGACGCGGTCGTGAACCAGCAGGCGCGGCTGGACTTCTACCACTTCCCCGCCGGCTACCTGGAGAACTTCCGCGACAACGTCGCCAAGGTGACCAAGGCTGATGTGCTGCGGGTCGCGCGGAAGTACCTGCAGCCGGAGGCGATGAAGCTGGTCGTGGTGGGGAATGAAAGAAAGTTCGAAAAGCCGCTTTCGCAGTTCGGGAACGTGCAGGAGATACCTCTGGTAATCAAGTAAGGAGGAAGTTATGGCTACATGGAAATGCAAGAGCTGCGGATTTACCAAGGACGGCAGGTGCAAACCCCAGAAGTGCCCCCAGTGCCAGGAGAAGGGGAACTTCGAGAAGAGTGAGGAGTAGGAAACCGGGCTAAAGGCTTAGGGCTAAAGGCTAAAGGAAATGCGAACGGGCTGGAGGGAATTCCCTCCAGCCCGTTTTCTTTGCGGCAAAACCGGCGGCGATGGTAGCTTCCCCCACCCCGTGCCCCCCCCTCCCTCCAGGGGAGGGGGGACCGCTGGCGAAGGAGCCTGAAAAGATCGCGGGGAGTTTTCTGGTCACCCGGAAAAACGGGGGGGCGCTTCTACTCTCCGGAAAAGACGGGGGTGCGCTTCTCGAGGAAGGCCTTGATCCCTTCCTCGTAGTCCTTGCTGTCGTAGACGGTGCGGCGGAGGCCCTGTACTCGCTCGAAGGTGACAGGGCTCAAGGGGTGGGCGCTGGCGAGCAGCCTGATCTGCTCCTTTATCACGGCGATGCTGAGGGGACTGTTTTTGGTGATCTTGCCCGCCAGCTCGTAGGTGAAGTCCTCCAGGCTCTCCACGTCCACTATGTGGTTGAGGAGCCCGGCTTTGTAGGCCAACTCGGCCGAAACAGGCTCGGCGGTGAAGAACATCTCCTTGGCCAGGTTGACCCCCATGATGTTCATGAAGTGGAGGATTCCGGAGACGTTGTACGGCACGCCGATCTTGGCGGGAGTCATGCAGAAGGAGGACGACTGGCAGCCGATCTGGATGTCGCAGGAGAGGGCCAGGTCGCAGGCACCTCCCCACACGCTCCCCTCGATCATGGCGATGACCGGGACAGGGAGGCTCTGGATCACCCGCAGCACTGTGACCAGCGGGTCGTTGTAGGAGAGAGGGTCGCGCCCGGGAAGAGGGAGCTCGTGCACGTCGTGCCCCGCCGACCAGACCTTCGAGCCCTTGAGGGCGCGCAGGACCAGCACCCGCATCTTCCCCTTCTGCAGGGCGCCGACGGCGTCGAGCACCTCGCTGACCAGTTCCTTGCTCAGTATGTTGCGGTGCTTGGGGTTGTTGAAGGTGATGGTACCTATGTTGTCCTGCAGCTGAGTATTGATGATCGCCATGGTTTCCCCCTTGCCGGTATCGACGAGGTTGTAGCGTTTCTCCAGTCCCGACTCACATAGTGTACCATCTACTCCGCTGACGTCAGAGAACCCTCGATTCCTTAAGGAGGCTCAGGAAATGATCCAGCCGGTAACCCGAAGCGGCAGCGGCTTCGCAAAGGATTGCGCAGATGGCGCCCTCCGGCTCATGCCGCGTCCCCGCCAGGTACGGCGAGAGCCGGGCGATCCAGTCGAGGAGGAGCTCGAAGCGCTCCTTGTTGAAATATTCGACCCCGCCTGCTTCGTGCCGCTGCAGGAACCAGGCGGCCGCCGGGTCCTCGAAGAGGGCGGTGCATCCTTCCACCGCGCCCTCCTTCTGGCACTGCGCCAGGAAGAGCTTGTGCCTCAAGAGCACCAACAACAGCTCTCCCCACTGATGCGGGTAAAATGCCGCGGGTTTATCGGGCGTCTCCGCAATGGCACCGAAGGCCTCGACCACGGGGCGGATCAGACCGTAGGTGTCGATCGCGTCCGCCGATTCGCCCCCGGTCAGATCCCCTGTGCGGTGCAGGGCCAGGAAGGAGCAGAGGAGGAGCCAACCGTGGGGGTCGGTGGCGGGATCGACCGGCGGTTTCTTGAGCGCCTGCGAAATTTCGGTCCCGAAGGTCATCAGCAGGGCCCGCTGGGCCTTCTCCTTGGCCTGCGGGGCCAGCGCCTTGTATAAGGAAGCCAGAAGCGGCTCGAGGGGCGGGATCCTCGACTCCAGATCGGTCTCGGGCTCGGCCTCGCTGGCCGCCACCTTGTGGAGGAAGGCGCGCAGCGCATCGTTGGCCCCAGCCCAGCGGATCTGCTTGACCTCCTCGTCCAGGTTCTCCACCCCGGCACCGTTCAGCCGGTAGCAGAGCGCGCCCCAGGTGCCGAACTCGTCGTCCCGGATCTCCCGGAAATCGAGGAAGGCGTGGTACTCGTACCCTTCCATCTCCACGTAGAGCCCCTGCTCGCACAGGTCGCGGCCGTTTCTGATGTAGCTCAGGCCGGTCGCGTAATCCTTGAAGGTGTAGTATTGCCGGCCGTCGCAGTTGAATTCGAGCGCCTCGCCCAGGCTCCTTTGCACCAGGCTGCTCCCGCCGTTGTCGTCCTTTCTCAGCACCGCGCAGGAGAACCTGATCCAGCCGGCGGTATGGGCGTAGCGGTTGTGATAGAGAATGAGGCCGCGCTCGGAACCGGAGCGGTTGGAGTAGGCGAAGACGTTCTCGTCCACGTGGTTTCCGCTGTAGAAGTCGTAGAGGACGAACTGGTCGGAGCCGGAGAAGATGTGGCGCCGGCGCATGAGCGGGAAGATGTGGCTCTCGTGCCTTTGGACCAGCTGCTGGTCGATCGGCTCGTCCCAGTAAGCCCGCTTGTACTCCATGCCGTACTTCTCGTGGAAGCCCTCGATCTGGCCGTGCCCGAACATGGGAAGCCCCGGCATGGTGACCAGGAGCACGGTGGCGCCGAAGTACTTTCCCTCCTTGCCGAACTGCTCCACAGCGGTCCGCTCGTCGGGATTGTTCATGAAGTTAACGAAACGCTTGAGGATCTCGGGCTCGAACTCCAGCACGTTCTTCAGCGTTTGACGATACTTGGCGTTCTCCTCCATCTTGAGCATGTTCATGAAGGCGCTGTTGTAGACCCGGTGCATCCCGAGGGTCCTGACGAAGTACCCCTCCATGAGCCAGAAGGCCTCGGCCAGCAGGAGGGTGTCCGGCGCCTCGGTCGCCACCCGGTCCACCACCTCCCGCCAGAACTCGTTGGGGAAGGCCTGGTCGAAGCTTGGCTGGTCCATGCCATGCTCGGCCCGGGAGGGGACGCCGCTTCCGTGCCCCGGAAGGGGGTACCAGAGCCGCTGGTAGTGCTTCTTGGCCAGGGTCATGGCGGCGTCGAAGCGGATGATCGGGAACTGACGCGCCACGTGGAGGATGGTCTGGATCACCGCCTCGCGCACCTGGGGCATCAGGTAGTTGAGCTGGGCGGTGTCGTTCCAGGGGGTGGAGGTGCCGTCATTGCCGTGGTAGATGTAGCGGGCCCGGCCGTTGGAATGGTCGACGTGCTTGAAGACGACGGCTGCGTCCCGTTTGTCCCAGTAACCGTCCTCGATGTACAGGCCGATGCGGCCGTCGTCGGAGAGGTTCGGGCCGTTGAACTGGTAGTCCGGGTAGGGAGGGTAGTCGAGCTGGATGAACCAGTCGGGGTGCTCCAGGGTCCATTTCGAATAGAGCCCGGTGTGGTTGGGGACCATGTCGCTGGCGACGCGGATCCCGCGCTCGGCGCAGCGCCGCTTCAGGTCGTCCAGGGCCCAGTCCCCGCCCAGGTCGTTGGCTATCACGTAGTCGTAGAGGGAGTAGGCGGAGGAGATGGCGTCGATGTTCCCGCTTATGTGCTTGATCTTCTTCGAGGAGGGGGAGCGCTCCCAGATGCCGATCAGCCATAGCGCCGAAAAGCCCCAGCGCGCCAGCTTGTCCAGCTCGGCGTCCGGGATCTGGTCCAGGGTGCGCACCTCGATGCCGTAGTGCTGGGAAAGCTGCCCCAGCCAGACGTAGACCATCTTGGCCATCATCACCACGTTGGGCATCCAGTCGGCGTCGGGGGAGAAGCGCTCGTACTCGGGGTATTCCCCCCCCTTTCCGTAGCGGCCGAACTTGAGCACGGAAGTGTCGGCTCCTCCGCGCCCCTGGAAAAAGGAGCGCCCCTCCTGGGAGACTATGTCCAGCGCGGTGATCAGTTCCGCCAGCAGGTCGGCGGGGAGGAACGAGGCCCAATGCTCCCTGATGTAGGCGATCTGGCCGGTGAGGGAATCGGGGGAGGCCTTGATCGGGGCCCGCAAAAGCTCCGGCAGCGGCACGTTGACCGGCTGGAAGGGCGGGGTCTCGGCCAGCCGCCGGTCCAGTTCCCCGGTGACCTTGAGGTAGGGGGAGCTCTCCTCCAGCTCAGTCGCCTCGAAAAGCTGGCGAAACTGGTCCAGGGCGCGGTTCTCCCCGTTGAGCATCAGCAGCAGGCACTCCGCCGCCAGCGACGAGCGGTGGTTGAGGGCTTGGTCATCACTGGCGAGGTGTTCCTCCGGGCTCTCCTGACCCAGCACCATTTTCCTGGAGGGAAAGAGCTCCATGAAGCGGGTCAGCGCCTGGGCAGCCTCGCCGGAAAAGGAGGGATACCCCGCCTGATAGGCCAGCCTGGGCAGCACCTCGGGCTGCTGGGCCGTGCAGTAGACCCCGATCAGGTAGCGGAAGACCCGGTTCAGTATGGAGTAGAGATGAAGCAGGCCCGGCTGGATGCGGGGCTCGTCGGGACCTATCTGGCGGTTGACCCTGGCGGCGATGCGCCGGGCGTAGATGATGCCTGGAACGTTTCCCAATTCCTCGAGGAGGTTGCGCAGGTCGATCCTGCCGCCGCATTCGGCGGAGATCTGTATGTAAAAGGGGAAGTAGTGTGAATTGACAAATCTCTGCTTCATGAAGCACCTCGTCCTGTATATGCTGATTGTGATGCTGCCGCTGGCAAGATGGACAGTCACATATCATACATTGGAAAATGTCCACTGTCTTTAAAAAATTTTATTAAGTTTTTAGCATGCCCGCATGACTCGGGGCTTGGCAGCCATTTACCCTTGACACAGTTGGCGATTTGCCCTAAATCTAGCTTAGTCCAAGGAAAGGCACCGTTTTTACACAGGGTCGACACCATTACAGCTCCAAATATCCTAAATATTCTCCGCCGGCACCGGTGTATTGTCGTCCCGGCGCTCCTGATACTGATACTGATCCCGGTCGCACGCTTCGGCGCCTTTCTCACCCTCCCCCCGGGGAAGGGAGCACGGGTCGAGCTCGTGGAGCTGGGGCGCGGCCGAAGCCTCAAGGCCGCGGCCGCCACCCTGCAGGCCCGCGGCATCATCTCCAGCGCCAGGCTCTTCACCCTCTACGCCCGGCTGAAGGGGGCGGATGCCAAGGTCAAGGCGGGGGTGTACCAGCTCAACGACGGGATGCGCCCGGGCCAGATCCTCGACAAGATGCTGGCAGGCGACATCTACCAGCGTCTCTTCGCCCTCCCGGAAGGTTACTCGATCTATCAGATTGCCGAGATGCTGGAGAAGAAGGGCTTCTACAGGAAGGATGTCTTTCTCGACGCCTGCAAGGACCAGGGCCTCCTGGCCGAGCTCGGCATAAGGGCCCGCAGCGCCGAGGGGTACCTCTTCCCCGGCAGCTACAACATCCTGCCGGGGAGAAGCGCCCCCGACGTGGTGCGCGAGATGGTCCTCAGGCAGCGGGAACTGCTGGAGAACAGGATGCGGCAGCAGGCGAGCAAGGAAGGCCTGTCGAGGGACGAAGTGCTGACGCTCGCCTCCATGGTGGAAAAGGAGGCGGTGATCCCGGCGGAGAAGCCGGTGATCGCGGCGGTCTTCCATAACCGGCTGAGGAAGGGGATGCGGCTGCAGAGCGACCCGACGGCGGTTTACGGACTACGGGCTTTCGGCGGCAAGGTCTCGCGGCAGGACATCCTCAAGTCAACACCCTACAACACCTACCTGATCTACGGCCTGCCGCCCGGCCCGATCGGGAACCCCGGGAAGGAAGCGATCGACGCAGTCCTCAATCACCCGGCCGTTCCCTATCTCTACTTCGTGGCCCGCGGCGACGGCAGCCACCAGTTCAGCAGCGACCTCACCTCCCACAACGAGGCGGTCCGCAGATACCTCAAGAGCAAATGAGGCACCCCGGGGAGCATCGATGACCACCCGCATAGTACTCGCGGAAGACAATGAGCGGCTGGCCGGCATGCTTCGCACCATGCTGGTGTCGCTGGGGCACCAGGTGATCTGGGCGGCCGACGGCCCGACCGCGCTGGCGGCCCTGCAGCGTGGCGGGGTGGACCTCCTTATCCTCGACCTGAAGCTTCCGGGGATGAACGGGGTCGAGATCCTCAAAACGGTACGCAAGACCCCTGAGCTGAAGAGGCTCGAGGTGGTCATCATGACCGGGGTCTATCGCGGCGAGGCCTACGCCCGGGCAGCCGAGAAGCTCGGGGTCAAGGCATACCTGGAAAAACCCTTCGGCAAGGACGCCTTCCTGGAGGCGGTCCGGTCGGCCCAAGGAGGAAAGACGCTGTCTCTGACCGAGCTCCTCATCGACCTCTTCCGGAACCACAGGAGCGGCACGCTGCAGCTCCCCGGCGGCGGGACGGTAACCGTCCTGCACGGTGAACCGGTATCGTTCTCCTCCCCGGAGTTCATCCCCTTCCTCCTCTCCAACGGGCACCTGTCCCGCCCCGACCTGGAGCAATACCCCCAGCAGGGGAGCCGGCTGCAGCTCACCGAGACCGGGCTTCTCACCTACGACGAGCTCATTGACCAGTCGCGCCTCTTTCTCTCCAGGAAGCTTGCGGAAGCGATCCAGCAAAACGCCGTGGTAAAATTCGTCCCCGACAACCTGAAACCCGAGCTGCCGCTCACCGCCGTCCCGCTGCCACGGCTCATGCACCAGGCCGCCCGCAGTGCCGCCGCCGGCTTCGAGCTCGGCCCCTTCCTGGAGAAGGACGGAGCGCTCTTCCCGGTCAGGACCGCGCAGTACTACCGCCTGGCGAACCTGCTCAGCATGAGCCGGGAGGAGATCGAGCTACTCGAGCAGCTTGAGCGGGGAGAGAATCTCAGCGCCGTCGTCGGTGCAGGGTCCGACCGCTCCAGGTCGGCCTCGTTCCTTCACTTCCTGATCCGCATGGGGATGATCTCGCTCCACCCCACGCCTTCGCCCCACCAGGCGCCCGACTTCCCGCAGAAGCGGCTCTTCAACCGCCCCATCGAGGAGGTGACCCAGGGTGAGGGCGAGACCATGAGCTTCGACGACCTGGTGGACGAGGTTTCGGACTCGGTGGAGCTGGTGGTCGGCGAGGAAGGGATGGCGGCGCCCCTTTCCGCCCACGAGATCAGCTTCGAGCAGGACGTGCAGCGCGATTACGCCGCCATCCAGGACAAGAACTACTACGAGATCTTCTCGTTGACCCAGGCGAGCTTCAGCTTCGCGGGATTGAAGGAAGCCTACTTCGGGAAGACCCGCCAGTACTCGGCGGATCGCTTCATGGAACTCTCGGGCGCCACCCTCTCCCGCGCCCAGGACGTCCTCTCCCATTACGCCAACGCCTACAACACCCTCTCCAACGTGATCGCCAAGGAACGCTACGACGAGATGCTGAAGGCCAACAGCCTCGGCAGCGGACGCGAAGAGGACCAGCTCCAGGCGCGGATCCAGTTCCAGTCGGGCAAGGTCTTCCTGGAGATGGAGGACTACGCCAACGCGGAGCGGGCGCTGCAGGAGGCCTACACCCTCGACCCGCAGGACTCCCTCACCAGCGCCTACCTGGCCTGGTCGATTTACAAGAACCCCTCCAACCGGGGCTCCAGCACGTCCAACGACAAGTGTCGCATGCTCCTCTCCAAGAGCCTCCAGATGGGGAGGTGCGCCGAGGCCTTCGCCTTCCGTGGCTGGATGCTCCTGGACGAGGGGAGAGAGGGGCTGGCGGAAGGCGAGTTCCAGAAGGCGCTGAAGCTCAGCCCGCGGGAGCGGACGGCGCTGAACGGGATGAAGCTGATCGCCGAGCGGCGCGAGGCGGAGAAGAAAGGACTTTTCAAACGCATCTTCGGCTGACCCGGCCAAAACCCGCAAAATTTCTCTTATGAGTTTCCTCACCGGGGTGCCAGGCGCACCCCTTTTTCGTTGACCTCGAATCCCCACCACTAATCCTCGAACACCCGATTTCTCACCCCCATTCCCCGGGGGCCGAGGCGCCCTTCCCCAGCCATCTCTCCTTTGACAAGGGAGTTGCCATCCAATCATTAACTTGTACTATTTAACGCGTATTTAAGTTTCAGCCTCGACACCCGATTTCGCATCCAGATTCACCCCCCCACACCAGAGGGAAAGGAGGAAGTCATGAAAAGGGTTATTCTCCTCGCCGGCCTGCTGATCTTCAGCGTGGCGACAGGACAGGCAGCGGACGATGTGATCAAGATCGGCATGGTCAATGACCAGACCGGCGCCAACAAGGGGTCCGGCAGGGGCATGAAGGTCGGCGTCGACGCGTACTTCAAGGCGGTCAACGAGAAGGGAGGGGTCAGCGGCAAGAAGATACAGCTGGTTTCCGTCGATGACCAGATGGTGACCGAAAAGACGGTCGACGGCCTGCTCAAGCTGGTCGACGAACAGAAGGTCTTCGCCGTGGTCGGCTCGGTCGGCTCCTCGAACTGCGTGGCCAGCCTCCCCATCGTCAAGGAGTACAAGCTCCCCTTCATCAATCCCAGGACCGGCGCCTCCGAACTGCGTAACCCGGTCATGAAGGAAGTCATCCACATCAGGGCCAGCTACCAGCAGGAGGTCGACAAGATCGTCGATCTGCTGGTGAAGAAAGGGGCCAAGCGCTTCGCCGTCTTCTACCAGAACGACGCCCTCGGGACCGACATCCTGGCCTCCGCGGACAAGGCGGTGAAACGTCATGGCCTCGCCCTCGTTTCCAAGGGTTCTTTCGAGCGCAGGACCGTCGCCGTCACCGCGGGCCTCGCCAGCATCATGACCGGGAAGCCAGACGCCGTCATCGTCGGGGCAGTCTACGCCCCCGGCGCCGAGTTCATCAAGCTCGCCAGGAAGGAAGGTCTCACCGCCCATATGGCAGCCTGCTCCTTCGCCGGCGGATCCAACCTGGTCAAGGCGGTCGGGTCGGCCGCCGAGGGGCTGATCATGAGCCAGGTGGTGCCGGACCTGAGCGATCTCTCGCTGCCGATCACCAAGGAGTGCAAGGAAGCGATCGAGAAGAACCCCGAGGAGGTGGGGTTCAACGAGGTCAGCATGGAAGGATGCATGGCCGCCAAGTCCATCGTGATGGCGCTGGAGAAGGCGGGGGCGAACCCCACCAAGGAAGCCTTCCTCAACGCCTATGAAAGCATGAAGGACGCCGATATGGGCGGGATCAAGCTGACCTTCACCGCCACCGACCACCAGGGGCAGGACAACGTCTACCTGCAGATCGTGCAGGGGAGCAAGCTCTCGCCCTTGAAGAACTGATTGTCCGGGCCTGCAGCCCGGGAGCGCCCGCCCCGCCTCCGCGAGACCGCGCTTCAGTCCGGAAATGAAATGAACACTCCAGGAGCGGTGAAATGACTGTCAAAAGCAAGCTGCTCGGCAACGTCGCGCTGACCATCATCGGCATCTCGGTGATTGCCGGAATCGGGCTCTTCTCCATCTCCAAGGTCAAGTCCAGCATCGAAATCCTGACCGGCAAGTCCACCCCGCTGCACCTCAAGATGCTGGAACTGCAGCAGACCGTGGAAAAGGTCTCAGCCGACTTCATGAGGCTGGAGATGACCACGGAACCGGCGGAGGTGGCGAAGCTCTCGGAGACCATCACCAACCGGATCCAGAGGATGGAGACCCTGAACGAGGAGATCCTCGCCGGCGGAGCGGGCTCGAGCGGGGTCGACACCCAGGTGCTGCGGACCATCGAGAAGACCGTGGTGCAGGTGGCCTCCCAGCGGCTCAAGGACATGGCGCTCTTCAAGAACGAGATAGCCTCGGTCAACGCCGAGCTGCTAAAGGCGGAGTCGAGCGTGAGCGCCATGCGCAAGAGCATCAGCAGGATGGGGAGTAACGCCCTTTCGGCCATCAACTCCTCCCAGGCCGCCAACCTCCAGGTCAACAGCAGCATCAAGAAGCTCCTCACCCTGCAAAGCCGCCTGAAGGACATAAACATCATCCTGAGCGACCTCGAGCTGGTCAAGAACAAGTTCAAGATCGGTCCCCTCAAGGAACGGCTGAAGAACACCGTGGAGCTGACCAAGAATATCGAGGTGGAACCGGGGGACAACCCGGCCATCAAGGAGGTCAAGGGTGTCGCCATGGACATCCTCAACAAGATCGGCGCGGAGGAAGGAGGTCTGGTGGCGCTCAGGCTGGAGATCCTCAGCACCCCCGACAAGGCCGAGACCGAGCAGTATGCCAACAAGAGCCGCGAGATCATGAAGCCGCTGGAGGATAACAGCAAGAAGATCTTCAACACCATCGACACCCTGGAGCTGCAGATCGTCAAGGACCGCAACAACGTGGTCTCCTCCCTGGGGTTCCAGAACGCCGCCAGCGCCGTCATCGAGGCGGGGAGCAGCATCAGCGTCGACGTGAAGGAGCTCAATGCCGGAGTCCGGCAGATGATGCTCTGCTCAACCGACGCAGAGGTGGCCAACCTCGCCGGATCGCTCTCCCAGGCCAAGAAGAGGATCGAGGGGAACGTGGCCATGGCCACCGGACTGCTGCTCAAGTCCGGCCAGAAGGAGCTGGCGAAAAGCATCGCCGAGGTCTCCGGGACCATACGCCGGGCCGGCGCGTCCATCCAGAAGATCGAGGCCACCAAGCTGAACGTGATCAAGAGCAACGTCGCCATGCAAAAGGCCCTCGATTCGGCGCGCGGGATCTCCAAAGAGCAGGCACTAAAAAGCGAGGAACAGGTCAAAAGCATCGGCGAGAACCAGCAGCAGATCCTGAGCGGCGTCCGTCAGGCCGTGAAGAACGCCACCCTCCTCTCGTTCGTGATGATCGGGGTTTCACTCGGCGTTGCCCTGGTCTCGCTGCTGATCAGCCTGCGCATCATCTCGTCCATCACCAAGCCCCTTGGTCACGCGAAGGAGGTCACGGCCGAGATCGCCAGCGGCAACCTGACCAGGAGGATACAGCTCGCCTCCCAGGACGAGATCAGCGAGATCTGCCACAGCATCAACAACATCGTGGTCCACTTCCACGACGTGATCTCCCGGGTCTCCCACAACACCCAGCAGGTGTCCTCGGCCTCGGCCCAGCTTTCCACGGCGTCGGAGGCCATGGCTTCCGGCGCCGCCCGGGTCGCGGAGCAGGCCGCCACAGTCGCCACCGCCAGCGAGCAGATGGCAGCCACCTCCAACGAGATCTCGCTCAACTGCAGCCAGGCCGCCGCGGGCTCCCAGCAGGCCAATGACGCGGCCATCACCGGTGCCGGCGTGGTGAAGGGGACGGTGCAGGGGATGAATCAGATTGCGGAAAAGGTGCGCGAATCCGCGGTGACCATCGGCAACCTGGGGACCCAGTCGGAACAGATCGGGAACATCGTCAAGACCATCAACGACATCGCCGACCAGACGAACCTGCTGGCGCTGAACGCAGCCATCGAAGCCGCCCGCGCCGGCGACCACGGACGGGGCTTCGCGGTGGTGGCCGACGAGGTGCGCGCCCTGGCCGAGAAGACCAGCAGCTCCACCCGCGAGATCGCCGAGATGATCAAGTCGGTGCAGCAGCAGACGAGGGGCGCCATCAAGGTCATGGAGTCCGGCGTCACCCGCGTCGAGGAGGGGACGGTCGAAGCGGCCAAGTCCGGTACCGCCCTGGAGGAGATCCTGCAGCAGATAAGCGCCGTGACCATGCAGGTGAACCAGATCGCCACCGCCGCCGAGGAACAGACGGCGACCACCGGGGAGATCAGCAACAACATCCAGAGCATCAACGAGGTGGTGCAGGAAACCGCCAGGAGCGCGCAGGAATCGGCCTCCTCGGCCCTGCAGCTGTCACAGCTGGCAGACGAGCAGAAGAAGCTGGTCGGGCAGTTCAAGCTGGGGTGAGCGGCGCGGTGGGGCGAGCTTTCCAGCGGTTGGGACTGTAATTTCGGGGAGGGGTGCTGAGGCAGATTGGGAAACCGGCCCGGCCGCAGGGACGGCCAGGCCCCAACCAGGGCGAAAAGGTGGCACTATGGGTGGCAATCTGATCAAGGTCCTTATCGACAATCCTCTGATGCTTCTGCTGGTGGTGGCGGCAATCGGTTACCCACTGGGGCGGGTCAAAGTCTACGGCATCACCCTCGGTGTTGGCGCGGTCCTCTTCGTGGGGCTCGCTTTCGGCGCCATGCACCCCGACATGAAGGCCCCGGCGATCATCTACGTCATGGGGCAGGCGCTCTTCGTCTACACCGTCGGGCTCTCGGCCGGCCCCTCCTTCGTAACCCAATTCAGGCGGGACGGATTGAGGAGCAACATCTTTGCCGGGGGCATCTTGTGCGTCTCGGCTGCGCTTTGCATCGTCCTCCAGAAGTATCTGGCCATCAAGCCGGGAATCGCCGCAGGGATCTTCTGCGGCAGCCTCACCGCCTCCCCTGCCCTGGGTGGCGCCCTGGAATCGATCAGGCAGACCGCCCCTGACGAGTTGCTGGAAAAGCTCCTGGCCGAGCCGGTGGTAGGCTTCTCCGTCGCCTACCCCATAGGCGTCATAGGCCTCATGCTGACCATAAACGTCTGCCAGAAACTGTGGAAGGTGGACTACGCGGCCGAGTTCAAGGAATTGAGGAAACCCGACGTCCGCAAGAACCTGGTCCACTGCACCATCAAGGTGCAGAAGGTGGAGCCCGCAGGGACCACGGTGCAGGAACTAAACCAGATCAACGACTCCGATATCGTCTTTTGCCGGGTGAAGAGGGGGGACGAGTTCTTTCCGGTACAGCCGGACACGGTGCTGGAGGGGGGTGACCTGGTGATGGTCGCAGGTTTCCCCGAGGAGATCGAGCGGCTGGCGGTCCTGCTTGGCGAAAGGAGGAGCAAGGAGCGGCTGGGGCTCGACAGGACCGAGTACGAGTACCGGCGGATCTTCGTCTCCAGCCCCCAGGCGGTCGGCCGGACCATCGGGGAGCTGCACCTCGACGAGCGCTACGGCGAGGTGGTCACCAGGGTGCGCCGCGGCGACAACGAGCTGATACCCGACGCCGGGATGGTGCTGGAACTGGGCGACGTGGTGCGGGTGCTGGCCCACAAGAGCAACATCGATGAAGTGACGAGGTTCTTCGGCAATTCCTACCGCAAGGTGAGCGAAGTCGACGTCATGACCTTCAGCCTCGGCCTCACCATCGGGCTGATCCTCGGTCTCATCCCCTTCCCCTTCCCTGGGGGCGGCTCGATGCAGCTGGGCTTCGCCGGCGGTCCGCTGATCGTGGGCATCCTCCTCGGGACCTTCGGGCGGACCGGGAAGATGGTCTGGAGCCTCCCCTACAGCGCCAGCATGACCTTGAAGCAGGTCGGCCTGGTCCTCTTCCTGGCAGGGATCGGCACCCGCTCCGGATACAGCCTGGTCACCACCTTGAGCCAGGGTGGCGGCGGGGCCATCTTCATCGCCGGTATCACCATCACCGCCGTCACCGCCTTTCTGGGTCTCTTCATAGGTCACAAGATCATGAAGATCCCGATGAGTCTCGTGGTAGGGATCGTGGCCGGCATGCATACCTCGACGCCGGGGCTTGGGTATATCAAGGAGCAGACCGGCAATGACCTCCCCGATAACGGCTACGCCTGCGTATTCCCCTTTGCCACCATCGGCAAGATCGTCCTGGTCCACATTCTCCTGGTAATGACGGCATAGCCTCTAACAAGGCGGTCCAAGGCAGCTAGAAGGCCCATCGAGAACTCCGGTGGGCCTTCTTTTTTGGCCCGCTTATCCAGCAGCGTAAGCAGATTCCGGTGCTGAATCTTCCCGCGTTACACGTATAGATTTTCTATACAGGCCGCACCTCAGGCCAAAACCGCCCCAAATCCCGCACGTGCCGCGAATTCCAGGAGAACGCCATTGCCGGGCTGCAGAGAGTGTATATCCGCCCTATACACCTGCCGTTTCTCTCCCCCCTGCAGC